>JAUZEY010000216.1 GCA_030838785.1 Actinomycetota bacterium
GTCCGATCCTGTCGGACGGATCGCGCATCCGTCGTCCGACCCGATCCTGGCGCCGGGCCCGCCGGCGTCATTCGTCGACTCGCCAGCGGGCGAGCAGGGCCGGGTCGGGTTCCGGGCGGCGGACGGCCAGGAGTCCCCCGACGGGGATCAGGGGTTCGGCCACCACGTCGCCGGCCAGGAGGGCGCCCGTCCCCAGCCCGCAGGCGAAGGGCAGTTCGGGGAGGGCGGCGGCCAGGGCCACCCCGGCCGCGAGGCCGATCGACGTCTCGTAGAGCGACGACACCACGGCCGGCACGCCGGCCGCCTCGACGACGCGGAGGGCGGCCCGCACCCCGCCCAGGGGCTGCACCTTGACGACGACGACGTCGGCGGCATCCAGGGCGGCGAGGCGGCGGGCGTCGCCCAGGCTGCGCAGGCTCTCGTCGGCGGCGACGGGGACCGCCACCCGGCGCCGCACCCGGGCCAGGTCGCCGAGGTCGGCCACCGGTTGCTCGACGAGTTCGAGATCGAAGGCGGCCAGGCGCCCGATGGCCGCCACGGCCGAGTCGGTGTCCCAGGCGCCGTTGGCGTCGAGGCGGATCCGGCCCGCCGGGCCGAGCGCCGACCGGACCGCCGCCACCCGATCGGCGTCGTCGGCCAGCGGGCCGTCGCCCACCTTGACCTTGATCGTCGTCATCCCGGCGGCGACCGCCTCGGCCGCCAACCGCTCCGCCGTGGCGGCGTCGACCGCCGGCACGAGGGCGTTCACCGGGATCTCGGTCCGGACCGGCGCCGGCCAGGCGACGAACACCGACTCCCGCACGGCTTCCTCGCATCGGCGGGGGTCACAGGGATAGCCGGCCAGCGGAGAGAACTCGCCCCACCCCGCCGGGCCGCGCACGAGCGTCGCCTCCCGGAAGGACTGCCCGCCCAGCGGCACCCGCAGCGGCACCCGCACCCGGTGCGCCGTCACGCCGACGCCCGCCAACCCGACCGGCCCCGGCCGGAGATCCCCCCCGGTCATGACACCCACAGACCGGCGGCCAGGAGGGCGCAGGTCACCAGCTGGAGGCGGGCGGTGCCGACGAGGGCAGCGATGAGGCCGGGGGCGTCGCGGCGTTGGGCGACGAGGCGGAGGGGGGCGAGGGCCAAGGGAGCGGCGGCCAGGGCGACGAGGGCCGGCGGACGCGCCACGCCGATCGCCAGCAGGCCGACGAAGGTGCCGGCCACGCAGGCCCGATAGAGGACCCGGGTGCGGGCCGGGCCGAGCCGCACCGCCAGCGTCAGCTTCCCGGAGGCGGCGTCGGTGTCGACGTCACGCAGGTTGTTGGCGACGAGCAGGGCGCAGGCCAGCAGCCCGACCGGCACCGAGGCCAGCAGGGCCAGGCCGGTGAGCCGGCCGAGCTGCACGTAAGTCGACCCGGCGGTGGCCACGAACCCGAAGAAGACCAGCACGGCGAGCTCGCCGAACCCGGCGTACCCGTACGGCCTGGGGCCTCCCGTGTAGAGGGCACCGGCGGCGATGCAGGCGGCGCCGACCACCAGCAGCCGGAGGTCGACGGCCACCGCCAGCGCCAGCCCCGCCCCGGCGGCGACGGTGAAGGCCACGCCCGCCGCCCGCAGCACCCGGTGCGGTGCCACCAGCCCTGACGCCGTGAGCCGCAGCGGGCCGGCCCGGTGGGCGTCGGTGCCGCGCCGCCCGTCCGAATAGTCGTTGGCGTAGTTGGTGCCGATCTGGAGGGCGAGGGCGACCGCCATCGCCGCCAGCGCCCGCCAGGCGATCACGGTGCCCTGGGCGGCGGCCACCGCCGTCCCGACCAGGACGGGCGAGACCGAGGCGGGCAGCGTGCGGGGCCGCGCCCCCGCCAGCCAGACGTTCAAGGGGTTCCCTGTGCTTCCGAGGTGTCGTCACTCTGAGAGCGGTCGCTCCCACGAAGTACGGTAGCCGTCGATGCCGGCGCACGACGAGGCCGAGGCCGTGGCCGTGCTGCTCCCGGCCCCCGAGGCCGCCCGGGCGGCCGTGGCCCTGTGGGAGGCGGGCGACGCCGTCGTCCCCCTCGACCCGGCGGCGCCCGGCCCCGACGTCCGTCGCTCGCTGGCCGCCCTCCGCCCGACGGCCCTGCTCGACGCCGACGGGCGCCGCCCCCTGCCGAACGGCGTCCCGGTGAAGGCCGGCGTCGCCGCGGTCGTCGGCACCTCGGGGACGACCGGCGAACGCAAGGGCGTCGAACTCACCTTCGCCGGGCTGGCGGCGTCGGGAGCAGGAGTGGCGTCGGCGCTCGGCGCCGGCCCCGACGGCGGCTGGCTGTGCTGCCTGCCCCTCCATCTGGTGGCGGGACTGGCCGTGGTGGGGCGGGCGTGGACGACGGGCGCCCCCGTCACCGTCCAGGCCGGGTTCGACCCCGCCGGCGTCGCCGAGGCCGCCCGGCGGGGAACGGCGTTCGTGTCGCTGGTGCCCACCATGCTCCGCCGCCTGCTCGACGCGAAGCCGGACGGCGCCGCCGCCTTCGACCACATCCTCCTGGGTGGCGGGTCCATCGATCCGGCGCTCCTGACCCGGGCCCGGGGCGCCGGCGCCACCGTGTCGACCACCTACGGGATGACCGAGACGTGGGGCGGGATCGTGCACGACGGCCATCCCCTCCCCGGCGTGGAGCTCCGGCTCGACGGGCCGGGCGCCGACGGCGTCGGCGAGATCCTCGTGCGGGCGCCGATGCTCATGCTGGGCTACCGGCTCTGGCCCCAGGGCACGGCCGCCGCCGTCGATGCCGACGGCTGGTACCGCACCGGCGACCTCGGCCGGTTCGACCCGGTGCCCGGCGGCCGGCCCCCGGGGGACGCCACGGGCGGCGGGAGCCGCCACAGACTCCGCGTCGTCGACCGGCTGGGAGACATCGTGAACACCGGTGGGGTCAAGGTGAGCCCCACCGAGGTCGAACGGGTGCTGGCCGCCCATCCGGCGGTGGCCGACGTCTGCGTCGCCGGGCGGCCCGATCCGGAGTGGGGCCAGCGCGTGGTCGCCTTCGTCGTTCCGGCCCCGTCGGTCGACCCGCCCGACCTGGCCGGGCTCCGCGCCTTCGCCCGGGAACAGCTGGCGGCGGCCAAGCTCCCCCGGGAGGTCGTCGTCGTCCCCGCCATCCCCCGGACGGGCGGCGGGAAGCCGCTCCGCCGGCTCCTCCCCGGGCCGTCCTGACGGGCCGGTAGCCTCCCCCGGATGGCAGACGTGCGGCTGCGACCGGCGACCAGGGACGACGTGGCCTTCCTCGTCCGGCAGTACTCGCCCGAGGTCTGCGCCCCCTGGAACTGGTTCGGGTTCCGGTCGGAGACGGACATCCTCCGCCAGCTCGACGACGACGGCTTCCTCGGCCCCGGCCACGGCAACCTGATCGTCGAACTGGTGGGCGAGGCCGACCCGGTCCCGATCGGGAACGTGAGCTGGCACGCCGTCGACCACGGCCCGCCCCCGGCGTCGCGGGGCTGGAACGTCGGGATCACGCTCGTTCCCGAGTGGCGGGGCTACGGGCACGGCACCCGGGCCCAGCGGCTGCTGGCCGAGCACCTCTTCACCACCACCGTGGCCGAACGGGTCGAGGCGTCGACCGACGTCGAGAACACCGCCGAGCGGCGGGCGCTGGAGCGGGCCGGGTTCAGCTACGAGGGCGTCCTCCGCCGGGCGCAGTTCCGGGGCGGCGGCTGGCGTGACCTGGCCCTCTACAGCCTGATTCGCGGTGAAGCCGGGTAACTGTCGTACCCGTCTGGCACAATCTCCCCGAACGTCAGTTCCGAACGTGCGTTCCCCCGAACGTTCGTACCGAGGAGAGGGCCAGATGACGCTGATCCTGACGGTTGCCACCTTCGCCGTACTCACCTTCCTGGGGCTGTCCTGCCGGCGGGCCCGGCTCGACCTCGAGGAGCAGATCTGTGACTGCCTCCATGCCGCGGTGCCGGGGGCGGTGGGGTTCGGAGCGGCGCCGGTCGAGGTGGCGCCGGCCGGGCCGGTCCTCACCCGGATCGACGGCGGGCGGGAAGCCTCCTGCGGCCCGACCGACCCCGGCCGGCGCCACCTGCGGGTGGTGGCCGGATGAAACCGGAACCGGGGAACGGCGGTTCGTGGGTCCGCGGGCCACCATCGCCGGGGCCTCGGGCGGAGGTCATCCCCGTCCGGCCAGCGCGGCCGCTCGGCGGAGGTGCTCGGCGAGCTCGGCCGGGCTGGTCCGGGCGTTGCGGCCGCTGGTCGAGGGCATCACGTAGGCCGGCACGCCACCGAACGGCGACGGCTGGGGGCCCGGAGCGGCCCGCCGGTCGACGGCCGCCCGCCACCCGGCCAGCCCGACGAAGACCACCACCCCCGGCCGCAGCCACTCGACCAACCGGCGGACCCGCTCCGCGCCCGCCTGGTACTCGGCCACGCTCAGGCCGTCGGCGTTGGGGGTGGCCCGCTTCACCAGATCGGTCATGCCCACGCCGTCATCGGTCAGGCTGACCAGAGGCCGGCGGGGGTGGGTGACGAGACCGGCGGCGACGGCGACCGACCAGAACCGGTTCGTGGCCCCGGCATAGCCGAAGCCGGCGTCGGCCGACACGACGCTCGGGTTGAGCCCGCATACGAGCAGGCGCATCCCCGCCCCGACGAAGTCGGGCAGGGTCCGGTCGCGCCGGGCGTCGACCACCCACCGGTCGGCGCTCCGCCGAATGCGCCCGACGACGAAACCGGCCCCTCCGACGACGTCCGCCAGCGCCGGCGCCGAGGCCGGATACCCGTCCGCCAGCGAACAGCGGACGTCGGCGCCGACCGGCACCTCGAGGTTGAGCCGGGCCAGCGCCACCGGCAGATCGGCCCACCCGCCGGGCGCCCCCGCCCCGGCGAAGGCCAGATCCCACCGCCCTCGGCGCCGACGCCCGGTTCCGGCGGCGTTCACCTTCCGTCGGTGCCCGGCGCCCTCGGCACGAGCGTCCATACTGATTCGATCGTGCGCACCGTCACCTCTCAGTCGACTGAGCCCCCGCCGGTGGTCGAGGTCGAGCCGCCTCGCCCGCCCGCCCGCAGCCTCGCACGGCCCCTGGCCGTCCCGCTCCTTGCCTACGCCGCATCCCGGGTGATCACCACCTTCGCCCTCAGCCTGGCGGCGATGGCTTCCCAGCAGCCGTTCCACCGGGTGATGACGGTGTGGGACGGGCGCTGGTACGAGCGCATCGCCCTCCACGGCTACCCGCACAGCGTTCCCCAGGGCGACTTCTACGCCGGGACCGGCCGGCAGGTGCAGAGCTCGATCGCGTTCTTCCCGCTCTACCCGCTGCTCACCCGGGCGCTCGATCGGGTCCTCCCGGGCGGCGCCGACGTCGCCGGGGCGGTCCTGGCCCTCCTCATCGGGGCGCTGGCCACCGTGCTGGTGTGGCTGCTGGCGGAGCGAATCACCGACCGGCGGGTGGCCGACCGGGCGGCGGTGCTGTTCGCCTTCTCCCCCGGGGCCTTCGTCCTGTCGCTGGTCTACGCCGAGGGCCTCCTCGTCCTCCTCTCGGCCGGCTGCCTGCTGGCGCTCCTCGAGCGGCGCTGGGTGTGGGCCGGCGTGCTGGCCGCCCTGGCCGGCGCGACCCGGCCCAATGCCACGGCGGTCATGTTGGCCTGTGCCTGGGCCGCCGGGTGGGCCGTGTGGCAGCACCGCGAGTGGCGGGCCCTCGTCGCCCCCCTCCTCGCCCCGGCCGGGATGGCGGCGTTCTTCGGGTTCCTGTGGTGGCACACCGGGGAGCCGCTGATCTGGTTCCGGGTCGAGGCCCAGGGCTGGGGGGAACGGATCGACCTCGGGCTGAGCAACCTCGGTGTCTTCGCCGACGTCTTCACCCGGCCGCTGCAGAACCCCAACCGCATCGTGCTCGCCCTGAGCATGGTCGCCGCCGTCGGCCTGATGGTGGTTCTGGTCCGGGCCAAGCTGCCGGGCATCTTCAACGTCTACGCCCTGAGCGGCCTTGGGCTCGTGCTGGCGTCGCACATCAATGCCCGGCCCCGCTTCATCTTCGTCGCCTTCCCGATCGTCATCGCCCTGGGCCGGGCGACGGCGCGGCGACCATGGGCGTTCGCGGTGCTGGCGGCCGTCTTCGCCGCCAGCACCGTCATGCTCACCGTCTTCTACGGCCTCCACAAACTCAACTACTACCCTTAGACCTGAGCGGGGGTGGCCTCCCGGCGGCGGCCCTCACGCCGGCGGAGCAGCATGGCCAGCACCCAGGCCGGGATCCCGACGACGGCGGCCAGCGGGACGAGCACGCCGAGCACCACGATGGTGCCCCCCAGCACCGCCAGCGCCGCTCCGCCGGAGCGCTCCCAGGCCCGCGACAGCGTCGATCCCGGCTTCGGCTCGCTGTCGGGCTTGGCCACAGCCCCCTCCTCCACCAGACTCAGCCGCAGCGTCGAGAACGAGGTCTGCCCGTCGAGGTACTTGCGGCGCCCCTCGAGCTGCTCGATCTGCTCCTGGATGGTGGACAGCTGCTGCTGGATCTGGATGGTCTCGGGAATCGTCTTGGCCTTTCCCATCAGGCCCACGAAGACCGCCTCCTGGGCCCGCCAGTGACCGATGCGGGCCTCGAGGTCGACGAACTCGGCGGTGACGTCCTCGCCCGTCTCCGCCACCGAGGTCACCTTGCCGAGCCCCCGGATCGTGCCGATGACCCCTTCCAGCTTGTCGGATGGCACCTTCAAGGTGAGCGTCGCCTGGTCGGCACCCGTCTGCGACGCTTGCACCCACCCGCCGACGGCGGCCGCGGCGTCGACGGCCCGCTGGTAGCTGTCGCCGAGGCCGCCCTTCTTCAGGCTGAGGTTGAGGGTGGCGTTCTTCACGATGCGGGAGGTGCCGGTGGCCACGGCGGACGGCACCGGCTGGCCACCGAGGCCCGACGGCCCGACGCCGGGCGAAGACGGCGCCTCCCCCGACGGGGCCACAGCCCCAGGGACGGCGGACGGGGACCCCGGAGCATCCATCGTGACCGTCGTCGGTGTGGTTTCGCCGTAGGCGGCGCTGTCGGACGGGGCGGCGCCTCCCCCGGCCGTCGAGCGCAAAGTGTTGGAGGATAAGGACTTCTGGGCTCCGCCGGGGCCGTCAGACCCGCGGCCGACGGCAGCCACGACGGCGCCGGAAGCAAGCAGCACGGCCACCGCCACGGCGGCGGAACGGCCCGGATGCGACCGGAGAATCATGCGGGGACGGGCGGGCATGGCGGCTCCTCGACGGCGCGTCCCCGGGGCGGGGAGGGTGCGTTCACCCCCGTCTGACGACCGCGGGCGGGGCTCGGTTCCCCCGGCGGTCCACCGGCGGGGGGTAAACCGCAGATAGCGTGGTCCCACGGCTTGTGAAGCGAACGGAGACACGATGAACAAGACCGAGCTCGTCAATGCGATCGCCAAGAAGACCGGCCAGACCGCGACATCGGTCGGGGAGACCCTGTCCGCCTTCGAAGCCGTCGTCACGGAAGCGGTCGCCGGAGGGGACAAGGTCCAGCTTCCGGGGTTCCTGACTTTCGACCGCGCCGACCGGGCCGCCCGCACGGGTCGCAACCCGGCCACCGGCAAGGAGATCTCGATCCCGGCCTCCACCGTCCCGCGGGTCAAGGCCGGCAAGACCTTCAAGGACGCGGTCGGCAGCTGACGCGGCCCGCCCCGGTCAATGCCGACCGGGGCGGCTGCTCACTCGGTGACGGAACGCACGGGCCCGGTTGCCGAGGCACGCTACCGTCCGGGAATGTCCGATGCCCTGGGTGAACACGACGCCACCGGGCTGGCTGCCCTGGTGCGGGCGGGCGACGTCACCCCCCTGGAGTTGGTCGATGCCGCCATCGAGCGGATCGAGCTGGTCGATCCGCAACTCAACGCCGTCATCCACCCTCGCTTCGAACGGGCCCGGGCCGAGGCCGCCGAAGCCGCCGAACGGGCCCGGGCCGGGGACGCCGGGCCGTTCGCCGGCGTTCCCTTCCTCGTCAAGGACATCACCTGCCACCAGGCCGGCGAGCCGTTCCACGAAGGGATGCGGTTCCTGCGCGACCGGCAATGGCGGGAGGACGGCGACAGCTATCTTGCCGCCCGGTTCCGGACCGCCGGCCTCATCACCGTCGGGCGGACCAACACCCCCGAGCTCGGCATCGTGCCGACGACAGAGCCGGTCGCCTACGGCGCCACGAGGAACCCCTGGGACCCGTCCCGCTCCCCCGGCGGCTCCAGCGGCGGGTCGGCGGCGGCAGTGGCCGCCGGGCTGGTGCCCGCCGCCCACGCCAACGACGGCGCCGGGTCGATCCGCATCCCGGCCAGCGCCTGCGGGCTGGTCGGCCTCAAGCCGTCGCGCGGTCGCACCTCGCTCGGCCCGAACGCCTCCTTCTCGGCGCTGGTCGTCGCCGAGCACGTCGTGTGCCGCACCATGCGCGACAGCGCCGCCTTCCTCGACGCGGTGTGCGGCCCGATGCCCGGCGACCTCTACGTCGCGCCACCGCCCGTCCGCCCGTTCCGGGCCGAAATCGGCGCCGACCCCGGCCGGCTCCGGATCGGGCTCCTGACCGCCGCTCCCGGTGGCCTCGCCGTGGTCCAACCCGATTGCGTCACCGCCGCCGAGGACGCCGGCCGCCTCCTCGAGACGCTGGGCCACCACGTCGAGGTGTCCCACCCGACCGCGCTCGACCTCCCCGACTGGACCGCCCACTTCCTGAGCCTGTGGTCGGCCGGCGTGGCCCTCAGCCTCGACGGCTGGAGCGCCCGCACCGGCGAGCGCATCGGCGCCGACGACGTCGAGCCGCTGACGTGGGCCCTGGCCGAACTGGCCCGGGCGCTGCCCACCCCGGCGCTGCTCCGCTCCCTCGACTGGTTGCTGAAGACGACCCGGCTGGTGGCCGAGTGGTGGGAGCCGCCCGATTCGGGAGCGTCACCGGCCTCGTCCGACTGCGGATTCGACCTGCTGCTGACGCCGACCCTGGCCGAGCCGCCCGTCCTCCTCGGCACGTTCGACTCTCCGCCCGGCAACCCGCTTGCCGGCTTCATGCGGGCCGCGTCCTTCACGCCGTTCACACCGCCGTTCAACGTGACCGGGCAGCCGGCGATCTCGCTGCCGCTGTCCCGGACGGCCGCCGGCCTGCCCGTCGGCGTCCAGCTGGTGGCCGCCTACGGCCGTGAGGACGTGCTCCTGCGCGTCGCCGCTCAGCTGGAGGCGGCTGACCCCTGGGACAACGTCCGCCCGCCGATCGGCGCCGGCGCCTGAGGAGCCCGGCTCCGGAGCGTCAGGGGTCTTCGGGAGCCACGAGCTGGTAGCCAACCCCGGGGCTGGTGCGCAGCAACGTCGGGTGGTTCGGGTCGTCCTCCAGCTTGCGCCGCAGGCGGTTGGCGTAGACCCGCAGGTAGTGCGTCTCGTCGCCGGCGCCGGGGCCCCACACCTTCTCCAGCACCATCCGGTGGGTGACGACCTTGCCGGCGTGGCGGGCCAGGAAGGCGAGCAGGTCGAACTCCCGGGCGGTCAGCTCCACCGGCTGGCCCCGGAGCTCGGCGCTGCGCCGGGCGAGGTCGAGGCGCAACGGGCCCACCTCGAGGACGGGCGCCTCCTCGGCCACCGCCCGCCGGGCGCCGTGGCGGAGGGCGACCCGGAGCCGGGCCTCGAGCTCGGCCATCCCGAACGGCTTGGTCACGAAGTCGTCGGCGCCGGCGTCGAGCGCCTCGACCTTGCGGGCCTCGGTGCCATGCGCCGACAGCACGACGATCGGCACCTCGGTCCAGAGCCGGAACCGGCGGCAGACCTCTACCCCGTCGAGGTCGGGCAGGCCGAGGTCGAGCACCACGACGTCGGGGTTGTCGATCACCGCCCGGGACAGTCCGGCCGCTCCCCCGGTGGCCGTGTCGACGTCGTAGCCCCGGGCCCGCAGGCCGGTCCCCACCACCCGGAGGATGGCCTCCTCGTCGTCGATGATCAGCACCCGGGCCACGGCCGACCTCAGGCCTGTGCCCGGGTCGGGGCCGCAGCCGGACGGGCGACCGGCGCGCCCGCCGGAGAAGCCGCCGCCTCGCCGTCGTCAAGCATGGTCGACTCCGGCGCCACCGGCAGCCGGACGGCGAAGGTGGCGCCTCCGCCCGGGGTCGCCTCGACCCAGACCCGACCCCCGTGGGCTTCCACGATCCCTTTCACGATGGCCAGCCCCATGCCCGTCCCCAGGGGAGGCTCCCGGCCCTCGTCGCGCAGCCGGTAGAACTGGTCGAAGATCCGCTCCCGCTCCGCCTCGGCCACGCCCGGCCCGTGGTCGACCACCGCCACCTCGACCTCGGCTGCACCGTCCACCGCCCCCGCCCGGACCGTCACCGCTGTGCCCGTCGGCGTGTACCGGGCGGCGTTCTCCAGCAGGTTCGACAGCACCTGCTCCACCAGGAGGTAGTCGACGTCGGCCAGCGGCAGCCCGTCGGAGATCTGCACCACCAGCCGGTGCTCCCCCAACATCGCGCTGAGCCGGGCCACCACGGCGCCGATCAGTTCGTCGAGCGGCGTGGCCGAGGTGTGCGGCACCAGCGCCCCGGCCTGGATCCGGCTCATGTCGAGCAGATTGGTCACCAGCCGGGTGAGGCGGTCGGTCTCCTCCTCGGTGGTGCGCAGCAGCGTGGCCCGGTCCTCGTCGGAGAGGCGCAGGCCGGGGTCGGCCAGGTCGGAGATCGACGCCTTGATCGACGCCAGCGGCGTGCGCAGGTCGTGCGACACCGAGCCGATGAGCGCCGCCCGCAGCCGGTCGACCTCCTCCAGGAGCTGCAGGCGGTTGCTCTCCTCCACCAGCCGGGCCCGCTCCGCCCACAGCAGCTGCGCCTCCGCCCGGCGGGCCTCGGCCTCCCGCTGGGCCCGGCCCAACTGGGCGACGACGCCGCCCACGGTGCAGCCCACCATGGCGTAGACGACGAGGCTGATCCAGTCCTCCCACTCCGTCACGTAGAACGTGGAGTAGGGCGGGATGAAGAAGAAGTCGAAGGTCAGGAACCCGGCGACCACCCCGACCGGCACGGCCGAGAAGCCGCCCACCGCCACCCCCAGCGCCACCGGGACGACCAGCACCAGCGCGGCGGTGGCGACGGTCATGTCGGACCGGAAGGGGAGCAACCCGGCGGTGGCCACCGCCAGCCCGGCCAGGGTGACCACCCAGCCGGCCATCATGGGGCGGGAGCGACCAGTTCCGGGCACGAACTGAAGCGTACGGGGGCGGGGGAGCGGAGGCGCTCTTTCTTCCGGGGGACACCCCCCGAACCCCCGGGCGCGCCAGGATCGTGTCAGGAACGTTCCGCTGCGCATCAACAGAGTGTCAACGGCCTCTCCCGCCCCGGCGGGGGGGCGTAACAACAACCTGGTGTGTCCTCGCCCGCGTTCGAACGGCCGGGCCGCGGTCGCGGCTCCGGACCGGTCCGCTCCGGTCGTCATCCGGTGGCCGTCGGACCAGGACCGGCGCCGGGAGCTGGCCGACCTCGGCGTTCCCCGCCTGCTGCTGGTCGACAGCAACGCGTCCCCGCCCATCTGTGCCGACGCCCTGGAGGACTGGGTCCGACTGCCCTCCGACGAGCGGGACATCGACGCCCGCATGAACGCACTGCGGGCCCGGGCCTCCGCCTGGGCGCCGTCGACCCGGCCCCAGCTCGACGGGAACGGTCGACTGCTGCGGGGCCTCCGGTGGGTGGCGCTCTCTCCGATCGAGGAGCAGCTCTGCACGTTGCTGATCGGCGAGTTCGGCGAGGTGGTGTCGGACCGCACGCTGATCGGCCGGGCCTGGCCGGAAGGGACCGGCACACCGACGGGGCTCCGGCTCCAGATGACCCGCCTCCGGCGGCGTATCGCCGATCTGGGGCTCGAGGTCCGCTCCGTACGGGGAAAGGGCTACGTGCTCCAGGCCCGACCGACCGTGGTCGTGGGGTCGAACTGATGGGCGGCGTGCCAGGGACGCGTCAGGAAAGCCGAGGGCTGCGTCAACGGCGCGTCAATCCGGTACCCGACCGGCCGAGCCGGCCGTAGAACGAGATCATGCAAGCGAATCGGCACACAAGCGAAGGCCGAGGCATCGATATCGCCCTCGGCGGTCTCGCCCCCATCGCGGTGGCGGCGGCTCTCGTGGCAGTCCGGGGCCATGTGGCCAGCGCCAACGTGGCTCTGGTCCTCGGCATCATCGTGGTCACGGCCGGCGCCCTGGGCGGGCGGGCGGCGGGAACGGTGGCGGCCCTCACGGCCGCCGCCTCCTACGACTTCTTCCATACCCGGCCGTACCTGTCGCTGCTCATCCACGACGCCGACGACGTCGAGATGACGATCCTCCTCCTGGTCCTGGGCCTCGTCTCCGGCCAGTTGGCCTGGCGGTCCCGGGTGGCCGCCCGCCAGAGGGACGGGGGGCGCGGCGGGCTCGACCAGATCCGGCGGTTGGCCGACCAGGTGGCACACGGCAACGAGTCGGCCGAAGTGATCGCCGCCGCCCGGGACGAGCTCCTCGCCCTGTTCGACCTGGTCGACGTCCGCTTCGAGGCGGCGCCCTTCCATGACCGCATCGACATCCCCCAGCTCGAACGCACCGGCGTGGTGGCCCACCGTCGTTACCGGATGCAGCCGGGGGGCGACCTCGAGGTCGAGTTGCCGGCCGAGGGCATCGCCCTCCCCGTCATGTCCCGGGGCCAGATCGTCGGCCGGTTCATCCTCGACTTCGGGCCGGGGGCCGGCGCCACGCTCGAGCAGCGGGTGGTGGCCATCGCTCTCGCCGACCAGGTCGGCGCCTCGTTGGCCGTCTACCCCCCGCCGCTCTCCATCCGCTGACGGGGAGGCAGAGATGAGCGGTGACGTGTGGGTGTTCGGTCTCAACGCCTCGCTGGCGTGGTGGGTGCTCCATCGGGTCCGGGAGGCGGACCGGGTCCGCCCCGCCCCTCAACCGACCGTGGAGAAGCGCCGTCCGGAGTAGATGCGCCGCAACGCCGCTCACCACCCGCTGACCCCCCAGCAGCAAGGAGACCACCCGATGGCGGACATCGTCTACCTGCTCGTCTTCATTTCCTTCTTCGCCGTCGCGGCCGTATTCGTCCGGGCCTGCGAGGCGATCATCGGCCCCGACGAGCAGGCCGTACCCGAGCGCCGCAGCGAACCCCAACCGGAGTCGATGGCGGCATGAACAGCACCGACAACATCATCGGCCTGGTGCTGGCGGTACTGATTGCCGGCTACCTCGTCTACGCCCTCGTCTTCCCGGAGAGGCTCTGATCTCATGACGCTCGCCGGTTGGATGCAGCTCGCCGCTCTCGTCGCCGCAGTGGTCGTCTCCACCCGGCTCCTCGGCCCCTACCTGGCGAAGGTCTACGGCGACGAGCGCCGGGCGCCCGGAGACCGGATCTTCCTCCCCGTCGAGCGGGCCATCTACCGGGCCTGCCGCGTCGACCCCGACCGGGAGCAGCGCTGGACGGTCTACGCCTACTCGCTCCTCGCCTTCTCGGCGGTGTCGGGCCTCGTCCTCTACGCCCAGCTCCGCCTGCAGGGCCACCTGCCGCTCAACCCCGACGGGATGAAGGCCGTGCCTGCCGGGCTGTCGTTCAACACCGCGGTGAGCTTCCTGACCAACACGAACTGGCAGAACTACTCCGGTGAGTCGACCATGTCGCACCTCACCCAGATGGGTGGCCTCGCCGTGCACAACTTCGTGTCGGCCGCCTGCGGGGCGGCGGTGGCGGTGGCCCTCATCCGCGGGCTGGTCCGGCGGCGGTCGAACACGATCGGGAACTTCTGGGTCGACCTGACCCGCACGACCACCCGGGTGCTGCTGCCCCTGGCCTTCGCCGGGGCCATGGTGCTGGTCAGCCAGGGCGTGGTGCAGAACTTCCACGCCACCCGCACGGTCAAGACCGTGGAGGGTGCCACGCAGTCGATCCCCGGCGGGCCCGTCGCCAGCCAGGAGGCGATCAAGAACCTGGGGGAGAACGGCGGCGGGCCCTACAACGCCAACGCCGCCCACCCGCTCGAGAACCCCAACCCGATCACGGATCTGCTGATCATGTGGCTGATCCTCGCCATCCCGTTCGCCCTGACCTTCGCCTACGGGAGGATGGTGAAGGACCAGAAGCAGGGCTGGGTCGTCTTCGCCGCCATGTTCGCCCTGTGGTTGGTCGGCGCGCTGATCGCCATGCCGCTCGAGGCTGGCGGCAATCCGAACCTCAGCGCGCTGGGAGCCAATCAACAGACGACCGCTCTGCAGTCGGGCGGCAACATGGAGGGCAAGGAGATTCGCTTCGGGGCGGTCGGCTGCGGCCTGTTCGCCGACACCACGACCGGGACGTCGACCGGCTCGATCAACTGCGCCCACGACAGCATGGTGCCGCTCGGCGGGGCGGTGCCGCTCGTCAACATGATGCTGGGTGAGATCAGCCCCGGTGGGACCGGCTCGGGTCTCTACGGCATGCTCATCTTCGCCCTCACCAGCGTGTTCATCGCCGGTCTCATGGTGGGCCGCACACCCGAGTATCTCGGCAAGAAGATCCAGGCCGTCGAGATGAAACTCGTCGTCCTCTACCTCCTCGTCGTCCCGATCGCCATCCTGAGCTTCGCCGGTGCCTCGGTCCTGCTGAAGACCGCGCTGTCATCGCTGGGCAACGGCGGGCCCCACGGGCTGAGCGAGATGGTCTACGCCTTCACCTCGGTCAGCAACAACAACGGGTCCGCCTTCGCCGGCCTGTCGGGGAACACCCAGTGGTTCAACACGACGTTCGGTCTGTGCATGCTGATCGGCCGATTCCTGCTCATGGTGCCGGTGCTGGCCATCGCCGGCTCCCTCGCCCGCAAGCAGCCCGTCCCCCCGTCAGCCGGCACGTTCCCCACCGGCACCCCCCTCTTCGCCGCGCTGCTGACGGCGGTGGTGGTGATCGTGGTCGGGCTGACGTACTTCCCCGTCGTGGCGCTCGGCCCCATCGTCGAGCACCTCGCCGGCAAGTTCTAGGAGCCTCCCCGTGACGATGACATCCGACGCCCGAGGCAACGCCACCTCCGTCCCGCCGGCCCCGGCGTCGGCGCCGGCGGGGGGCGGACCGCGGAAGAAGAAGGCGACGTCGATGTTCGACCCGGCGATCCTGCGCCGGGCCGTGGGCGACTCTTTCCGAAAGCTCGATCCCCGGCTCATGGCCCGCAACCCGGTCATGTTCGTGGTCGAGATCGGCAGCGTGCTGACCACATTGCTGTTCTTCCGGGATGTCCGGACGGCCAGCGCGGCCGAGAACGTCTTCGTCGGGCTCGTCGCCGCCTGGCTGTGGTTCACGGTGCTGTTCGCCAACTTCGCCGAGGCGGTGGCCGAAGGCCGGGGCAAGGCGCAGGCCGACACGCTGCGCAAGACCCGGTCCGAGACCGTCGCCTATGTCATCGGCGACGACGGCAATGTGGTCGAGACGCCGTCCAGCCAGTTGAAGGTCGGGGACCGTTGCGCCGTCGAGGCCGGCCAGTTGATCCCCGGCGACGGCGAGGTCATCGAAGGCATCGCCTCAGTCGACGAGTCGGCCATCACCGGGGAGTCGGCGCCGGTCATCCGGGAATCCGGTGGGGACCGCTCGTCGGTGACAGGCGGCACCCGGGTGCTCTCCGACCGCGTCGTCGTGCGGGTGAGCTCGAAGCCGGGCGAGAGTTTCCTCGACCGGATGATCGCTCTCGTGGAAGGCGCGTCCCGGCAGAAGACGCCCAACGAGATCGCCCTCAACATCCTCCTGGCCGGGCTCACGATCATCTTCCTTCTCGCCACGGTGACGCTCCAGCCCTTCGCCATCTACTCGAACGGCGAGCAGTCGCTCACCGTGCTGGTGGCCCTGCTGGTGTGCCTGATCCCCACCACCATCGGCGCTCTGCTGTCGGCCATCGGCATCGCCGGGATGGACCGCCTCGTGCAGCGCAACGTGCTGGCCATGTCGGGCCGGGCCGTGGAGGCCGCCGGCGACTGCAACACCCTGCTGCTGGACAAGACCGGCACCATCACCCTCGGCAACCGGCAGGCGGCCGAGTTCCTCCCGTTGCCGGGGACGGAGGAACGGCAGCTGGCCGAGACGGCACAGCTGTCGAGCCTGGCCGACGAGACCCCCGAGGGACGCTCGATCGTGGTGCTGGCCAAAGAGAAGTTCGAGATCCGGGAACGGGAGCTGACCGGCGCGACCCTGGTGCCCTTCACCGCCCAGACCAGGATGAGCGGCCTCGACTTCGAGGAGTACCAGGTCCGCAAGGGCGCCACCGACTCCGTGAAGCGGTGGGTTGTCGAAAAGGGCGGCAGCGTCCCGCCGGAGCTCGACCCGCTGGTGGCCCGGATCTCGACCTCCGGCGGCACGCCGCTGGCCGTCGCCGTCGGGGGCCGAGGGACGGCCAAGGTCCTCGGAGTTATCCACCTCAAGGACGTCGTGAAGGAGGGCATCGCCGAACGGTTCGCCGAGCTGCGGCGCATGGGGATCCGCACCGTGATGATCACAGGCGACAACCCGCTCACCGCCAAGGCCATCGCCACCGAGGCCGGGGTCGACGACTTCCTGGCCGAGGCCACCCCCGAGGACAAGATGGCCCTCATCAAGAAGGAGCAGGCGGGCGGGTACCTGGTCGCCATGACGGGCGACGGCACCAACGACGCACCGGCGCTGGCCCAGGCCGACGTCGGCGTGGCGATGAACACCGGTACCCAGGCGGCGAAGGAAGCCGGGAACATGGTCGACCTCGACTCCAACCCGACGAAGCTCATCGAGATCGTCGAGATCGGCAAGCAGCTCCTCATCACCCGGGGTTCGCTCACCACCTTCTCGATCGCCAACGACGTGGCCAAGTACTTCGCCATCATCCCGGCCATGTTCCAGGGCGTCTTCCCCGACCTGCGCGCCATCAACGTCATGAAGCTCGACAATCCCCACACCGCCATCCTGTCGGCGGTGATCTTCAACGCCCTCATCATCGTGGCCCTGATCCCGCTCGCCTTGCGGGGCGTGAAGTTCCGGGCTCTCGGGGCGGCGGCGGTCCTCCGCCGGAACCTCTTCATCTACGGCGTGGGCGGCGTCATCGCCCCCTTCGTCGGCATCAAGGCCATCGACCTCGTGCTCTCCTCGTTGGGGGTGAAGTAGATGCGACGCCAGCTTCTCCCCGCCCTCGCCATGACGCTGTGCCTGACCGTCCTGGTCGGCGTCATGTATCCCCTCGCCGTATCCGGGGCGGCCGGGATCTTCTTCTCCCACACGGCGTCCGGCTCGTTCGTCCGGAGGGACGGCCGGGTGGTGGGGTCGGCGCTGCTGGGGCAGAACTTCACCGACCCGAAGTACTTCTGGCCCCGGCCGTCGGCCGCCGGAGCGGACGGCTACGACGGGCTCGCCTCGGGGGCGTCGAACCTCGGCCCGTCCAACCCGAAGCTTCTCGACACGGTCAAGGAACGGGTGGCCGCCTACCGGGAGGCCAACCATCTCGCCGCCGACGCCCCCGTCCCGGTGGATGCCGTCACCGGCTCGGGCTCGGGTCTCGACCCCGCCATCTCCGTGGCCAACGCCCGCCTCCAGACCCGCCGCGTGGCACTGGCGCGCCGCCTCGACCCCGACGAAGTCCTGAAGGTGGTGGCGGCCCACACCCAGACCCGGCAGTGGGGCTTCCTCGGTGAGGACTCGGTCAACGTGCTGGAGCTGAACCTCGCCCTGGATCGCCTCGGGGGGTCGTGATGTGAGCCGGGGAACGCTCCGGATCTACCTCGGCGCCGCTCCCGGCGTGGGCAAGACCTACGCCATGCTGTGCGAGGGCCGCCGTCGGGCCGGTCGGGGCACCGACGTGGTCGTGGGCACAGTGGAGACTCACGGCCGGCCGCAGACGGCCGCCCAGCTCACCGACCTCGAGATCCAGGCCCGCCGGCGTATCGACTACCGCGGCGCCGCCTTCGAGGAGATGGACGTCGACGCCATCCTGGCCCGGCGCCCGGAGGTGGCGCTGGTCGACGAGCTGGCCCACACCAACGTCCCCGGCTCCCGGAACACCAAGCGCTGGCAGGACGTCGAGGAACTCCTCGACGCCGGCATCCACGTGGTATCCACCGTCAACATCCAGCACCTCGAATCGCTCAACGACGTAGTCGAGCGCATCACCGGCATCACCCAGCGGGAGACGGTGCCCGACGAGGTGGTACGGCGGGCGGACCAGATCGAGCTGGTCGACATGGCCCCCGAAGCGCTGCGGCGGCGCATGGCCCACGGCAACATCTACCCGCCGGAGAAGATCGACGCCTCGCTGGCCAACTACTTCCGGGCCGGCAACCTCGCCGCCCTCCGGGAGCTGGCGCTCCTGTGGGTCGCCGACCAGGTCGACGAGGCGCTGGAGGCCTACCGCGAGCGCCACGGGATCAAGGAGCCGTGGGAGACCCGGGAGCGGGTCGTCGTCGGCGTCACCGGGGCCCCCGGGACCGAATCCCTGATCCGCCGGGCGGCCCGCATCGCCCAACGGGCCCACGGGGAGCTGCTCGGCGTGCACGTCACCGCCGAAGAGGGCCTGGCCGGCCCCCCGGCCGGCCAGCTCGAGGCCCACCGGCAGCTGCTGGTCGAGATGGGCGGGACCTACCACGAGGTGGCGGGCGCCGACACCGCCTCGGCCCTGGCCGACTTCGCCCGGGCCGAGAACGCCACCCAGCTGGTGCTGGGCGCCACCGGCCGGTCCCGGCTCCAGGAACTCATACGCGGTTCGGTCATCAACCGCGTCATGCGCCTGTCAGGCCCGATGGACCTCCACGTCATCGCCCAGGCCCCTTCCCGGAACGGCAACGGGAATGTGCCCACCATGCGCCCCCGCCGCCGGCGACGGCGCCGGGCGCCCTCCCCCATCGCCCCCCGCCGCCGGCTCGCCGGCTGGCTGCTCTCCGCCGCCGGCGTCGCGCTGCTCACGCTTCTCCTGGCCCAGGTGCGGGGCAGCGTCGGGCTCCCGACGGTGCTGCTCCTCTTCCTCGCCCTCGTCGTCACGACCGCCGTCGTCGGCGGCCGGGCGCCGGCCTTCGCCGCGGCGGTGATCGGGTCGCTGGCGGCCAACTGGTACTTCACCCCGCCGCTCCACCGGTTGAACATCGCCGATCTCGAGAACCTGGTCGCGCTCGTGGTGTTCCTCGGTGTGGCCGGGGCGGTCTCGGGCTTCGTCGTCACCGCCGCCCGCCGGACGGCCGACGCCGCCCGGGCCCGGGCCGAGGCCCACACCCTGGCCGGGCTGGCCGCCACCAGCCGGGAGGAGGACCCGCTCCCGGCTCTGGCCGCCGCGCTGCAGTCCGCCTTCGGGCTCCAGGCCGTGGCGGTGTTGTCGAGGACGGAGGATGGCCGGTGGCAGGTCGAGGCCGCCGCCGGATCGCCGGTGCCCGCGTCCCCGGAGGAGGCCACCGTCGTCGAGTCGCTGTCGACCGATGTCGTCCTGGCCCTGGTCGGCGACCGGATCGCGGCCGAGGACCGGTACGTGCTCAACGCCTTCTCCGCCCAGCTGGCGGCCGTGCTCGACCGCGGCCGGCTCCGGTCGGAAGCGGGCCGGGCCCACGTCCTGGCCGAGGCCAACGAGATGCGCAGCGCCCTCCTCCAGGCGGTGTCGCACGACCTGCGAACACCACTGGCGTCCATCAAGGCGGCAGCCTCGAGTCTGTGCCAGCACGACATCGAATGGACTCCCGACGAATCCGGCGAGTTCCTCTCCACCATCGTCGAGGAGACCGACCGCCTTATCGCGCTGGTGGCCAACCTGCTCGACATGAGTCGCCTCCAGGTCGGCGCCCTGCCGTCGACGCTGCGACCCGTGGACCTCGAGGAGGTCGTCCCGGCCGCGCTGGCCGGCCTCGGGGCGGCCCGGACCCGCGTCGATCTCTGCCTCGACGAGTCACTGCCGCCCGTCGAGGCCGACACGGCGCTGCTGGAGCGCGTCGTGGCCAACGTGCTCGACAACGCCGTGCGGTGGTCGCCGCCCGGCCAGGCCGTCCGGGTCGAGGCCGGCACCTTCGAGGACCACGTCGACCTGCGGGTGGTCGACCGGGGGCCGGGCATCCCGATGGGGCTCCGGGAGCAGGTCTTCGCACCGTTCCAGCGCCGGGGGGATTCGGGGACTGACACCGGCGTCGGTCTCGGACTGGCCGTGGCCCGGGGCTTCGTGCAGGCGATGCACGGAACGGTGGAGATCGAGGACACCGCCGGTGGAGGCACCACGGTCGTGATCAGCCTACCCATCGCAGGCCCATGCCACAGGAGGCAGACCGATGACCGGTTCAGCTGGTCAAAGGGATTGGCGACGGGTCGCCATCCACACTGATCCGATTCTCGCCAGCGCCTGGTTCGGCCCGGTGGTCGGCCCCTCGGAGCTCAACGAGATGCTCGGCTTCCTCGGGGCCAACAGCGGGGCCGCCGTTCTGGTCTGGCCTCGCGACTGTCGCCACCTCGAGCGTCTCGACGCCGTGGGCATCCCCCGGCTCCTGCTGGCGGCCCC
>JAUZEY010000225.1 GCA_030838785.1 Actinomycetota bacterium
GGAGGACGACCATGCCCGAGCCCGACGCCGACAACCTCCGAGCCACGCTCGACGAGCGCCACGACGAGATCATCGACCACGTCGAGAAGAACTCGCCCCGCCCGTCCGTCGACGCCGACGTCGCCGAGCGGCTCCTGGACAACGCCCCGCCGGCCGAAGCGGCCGCCGAGCTGGAGAAAATGGTCGACGGCTTCCAGAGCGGAGCCGGCGCCGCCACCGGCCGTCGCACCGAACCCGCCCCCGACGATCCCCCCACCGACACGGCGCCCTGAGCACCCCGACCGGCCCGTCGGGACGGCGCCCTGAGCACCCCGACCGGCCCGTCGGGAGGCGGTGCCGTTGGACGGGTCAGGCCCACCAGGTGCGGGTCGAGCCCTCGGCGGGGCGGCGGGGGCGGTTGAAGGGGTTGGCCGACGTCGCGGCCGGGGTGGGCTGGCGCTCGCCGTCGCGGCGGGGAACGGGACGGCGGCCCGGGAGCGGGGGAACCGGGTCCCACGAACCGGTGCCCGAGGTCTCGGGCCAGACGGTACCGGGGCCCGAGCCGGGCCCGGAGGACGGGGGGGCGGGCGGCAGGGCGGCCAGGGCGAGGCGCCAGGCCCGGGCGCCGAGGAGGGCGCCGATGCCGGCGCCGACCAGCGTCAGGGCCGGGGCGATCATCGGACCGACGGCGGCGACCCCGATCGCTCCGAGGGCGGCCAGGCGGGGCTCGCCGATCTTCGTCATGGCGTAGGGCAGGGCCCAGCCGAACGCGGCCCAGCCGATGCCGGCCCGCAGCGCCCAGCGGCCGGTCCGGGAGAGGACCCGGGGCCGGTCGGAGGAGGTCAGCAGGCCGAGGGCGAGCAGGGTGGCGGCCAGCAGGCCGGCGAGGCCGGTCAGCTCCCGGACTCGGTCGGGGAGCCAGCCGAGCTTGGGCAGGTGCTGGGTGGGCAGGTCGACCGACAGCGGCGGCGCCTCGGGAAGTGACGGGGCCAGGTCGGGGCGGGCGGCGACGAGGGCGTCGCGTCCGGCGGCGGCGACGGGGGAGACGTCGAGCGTGACCGGCCCGTCGTAGTTGCCGAGCAGGCGCTGGTGGGAGTCGACGATGGCCGTCCGCAGCGCGGCGATGGCCCGGGGGTCGTCGAGCGCCTTGTGGGCCACGGCCTTGATCTCGTCGGACGACACCGGGGTCCCGGGGGGCAGGGCCTGCTCCAGCGCCGTGCCGAGGCCCTCGGCCACCGCGTCGCGGATGACGGGCTGCGCGACGAGGACGTCGGCGATCTTGCCCGAGCGCCCCGAGTCGAGCACGGTGTACCGGGCCGCGAACGACCACCAGCCGAGGCTGGCGGCGAGGAGCCCGACGGTGACCAGCACGGAAGCGGTGGCGCGGCGCATGTGCCGCCCTTATCGGCCTCCGTGGGCTCCGACCTGAGCGGCGGGCGCCGCGGACCGGCTCAGGCCTGGGTCGGAACGCCCTCCCGGCGCAGGCGGGAGTAGACCATGACCGAACCGACCGGGCCCAGGATGATGGCCGCCGCGGCGTACTTCCACGACCAGCCCATGTCGGCCCGCACCCCGAGCACCATGGCGGCGAAGGCCAGGAACACCATGCCGTGGGCCGACCCCATCAGCAGGCGACCGGGCCGGTTCCCCGTCACCCAGAAGAAGAACAGGACGCAGTACGTGACGGTCTCGGTCAGCGCCACCACCCGGAGGGGGACGAGCTTGCGCTCCAGTTCGGTGGTGGTGGAGTCGGCGAATTCGGGCACGCGCCCAGCGTACCGGCGCTATCCCGCCCGCTCCGGCCGGGCGGCCCCACGGTCCGGGCTGTGGTAGGCACACGGTCTCGCTGTCGAGGAGGACGGGGTGCGCTCCCATCACGCGCTGGCCGGGGTGCTGTTCGCGGCCGGTGTCACCCACATGGTCCGGCCGGGGTTCTACGACCCGATCGTGCCGCGGGCCCTGCCCGGTGCGGCCCGGGCCTGGACGTACGGGTCGGGCCTGGGCGAGCTCGGGGTGGCCGCCGCCCTCCTTGTCCCGGCCCTTCGCCGGCCGGCGGCGCTGGCGGCGGCGGTGCTCTTTGTGGCCGTCTTCCCGGCCAACCTCCAGATGGCCCTCGACGGCGGATACCCCGACGCCTCCGGGATCCTGGGGAGCCCGGCGCTGGCCTGGGCCCGGCTGCCCCTCCAGGTGCCGCTCGTGTGGTGGTCCCTGACCCTCGCCCGAAAGGAGCCCGCACCATGACCGTCCTCAACGACGCCGCCCGCGCCTCGCTGACCGGGGGCCATCTGGCCCACCTCGTCACGCTCAACCCTGACGGGAGTCCGCAGCTCAGCGTCGTATGGGTCGGTATCGACGGCGACGACATCGTCTTCGCCCACCTCGGCGAGGGCCAGAAGATCAAGAACCTGCGCCGCGACCCCCGGGTCTCTCTATCGATGGCGACCGGCGGCCGCAACGACGCTGGGCTCGACCACTACCTGATCGTCCACGGCCAGGCCCGGGTCGTCGAGGGGGACGGGCCGGAGCTGCTCCAGCGGCTGGCCCACGTCTACCTCGGCCCCGACGTGAAGTTCCCCAACTGGGACGATCCGCCGCCCGGCGTCGTCGTCCACATCACCCCGGCACGCGTCGCCGGCGTCGGCCCCTGGACCGGCTGAACGGATCGCGGCCCGTCGAGCAGTCAAGGACTCCGGTCGGTCGGCCCGCCGGTACCGTGGGCGGCGTGCATCGTGTGAGCCGGTTCGTGGTCGTCGCCGCCCTCGTGGCGGGCTCGGCCTGCTCTTCCGGCACGCCGAAGGCGTCCGAGCACGGCGCCGCTGCCACCACGACGACCGCTACACCGGAGACGACCACGGCGGCGCCGACGACGAGCACGGCCGCTCCGACCACGACCGCCCCCGCCGCGGCGCCGGCGCCGGCGAAACCGGCGC
>JAUZEY010000241.1 GCA_030838785.1 Actinomycetota bacterium
CGACGCCCCTACGCCGGCACCTATCACGTCGAGGGGGATCCCGAGGCGTACGCACGCCTCTCGCACCGGGCCCAGGTGGGAGTCCTCCCGGGCGTAGTTGGAGAATAACAGCGCGCGTTCCGGATGCCCGGGGAGGGGGTCGCGGGGAGGGAAGCGAGCCAGGTCGACCCAGTTGTAGATCACCCGCAACCGGTCGGTCGGGACACCATGGCGGAGATGGAGGCGGTCGCGACATGTGTCGTCCACGGCGACGTAGAAGACGACCCGGTCGAGGGGCGGTGCTTCGTCGTGCCAGATGGTCCAGTCATGGCACACGAAGATGGCGGGAACCCCCGGGAAGCGCAGAAGGGCGAGGATCGTCTCGAGGGTGTGATGGCCGTGCACCAGCTGCGGGGTCCACTCCGCCAAGGCGGTGAGATCGTCCACCACCGGGACGGTGGCGAGTCGCAACTCGTCGGCGACGGGGCCCGGGTCCGGGGAATAGACCACGGGAGTGTGGCCGCGCTGGAGAAGGCGGAGGGCGAGGTCTCGCACGTAGAGCTCGGTCCCCGTGCGGGTGGCGAGCGTCACATTGGTCAGGAGGATCCGCAGCGAGTCCACGGTCGTAGACACTAGGTCGGTCGGTCCGTCTGTTGCACGAGCCCCGAGGCCCAGGACGTGACAAGCTAACCGGCATGTTCGTCCATGAGACAGCCGAGGTTTCCGAGGACTCCCTCGTGGGGCCGGGTACCCAGGTGTGGCACCAAGCCCAGGTCATGGCCGGCGTTCGAGTCGGGGCGGAGTGCACCATCGGGAAGGGCGTCTTCCTCGGTGCCGGCACGCGTCTGGGCGACCGGGTGAAGGTGGGGAACTACGCCAACCTGTTCGGTCCCTCCGTGGAGGACGGGGTCTTCATCGCCCCCCTGGCCTGCGTCATGGAGGACCCGCGACCCCGAGCCACCAACCCCGACGGCACCCGCCGGGGGGCCGGCGATTTCGAGCGCCTTCCCGTGACCATTCGCAAGGGGGCGTCGGTGGGTGGCGGCGCCCTCATCCTGCCCGGGGTGACGGTGGGGCGCCTGGCCCTGGTCTCGGCCGGCGCCGTCGTCCACCGGGATGTTCCCGACCACGGCATCGTCGCTGGGAACCCTGCCCGCCACGTGGGGTTCGCCTGCCTATGCGGCCTCCGCCTTGGCGACGACCTCGTCTGCGCCTGCTCCCGGCGATATGTCGAGTCCGGGGCCGGTCTCGCCCCGGCAGACTGAGTTTGGCCAAGGGGAGATCAGTGGGGTGAGCGACATGCGAAGCACCGAGGTCCTGGTGGTCGGAGCTGGTGTCCTCGGCTGCGCCGTCGCTCTGCGCCTGGCCGACGGGGGGGTGCGAGTCGCCCTCGTGGCACCGCTCACCGACCGGCGCGGTCACGCCTCCCGAGCCGCCGGGGCGATGCTCGGCGTCTTCTCGGAGGTGTCGTCCCACGATGAGCCATGGCGCCGCGACGTGGAGGTGGGCGAGCGACTCCAGGCTCGCCGTCTGTACGACGACTGGGTAGCGGACCTGGCCGAGCGGTCCGGCATCGGAGTGGCCGTCGCTCCGGGCTTGTTCGTCGTGGCCAACGCCGAGGGGGAGAACGACGAGCGTGAGCTGCAAGCGGTCGCCGACGCCGCCTCCTCCCACGGTTGTCGGGCCGAGTTGCATTCCTGGAGGGACGTGCCCGGTCTGGCTCCCGAGCGCCGGTCGCCTCCGCTGTCGGCCCTGGAGCTGCCCGACGAGGGCAGCATCGACGCCAGCCTGCTCCTCGATGCCCTGGAAGGCGCGCTCGTCCGCCACTCTCTCGTCGAGGTCGTCCAAGCGCGGGTGACGTCTCTCGCGCCCGGCCCCACCGGCGAGATCACGGCCCGGCTGGATTCCGGCGCCGAGCGGCGCGCCAGTCAGGTCGTTCTGGCCGCCGGGGTCGAGACCACCCAGCTCATGCTCGCCTCGGAGCAGCTGGAAGCCGGTCTGCCTCCGATCCTCTCCGGGCGAGGGGTGAGCATCCTGGTACGAGCCCCGCTCGCTCTGCCCACCGCCATCCGCACCCCGAATCGAAGCTTCGCCTGCGGACTCCACCTCGTTCCCAGGTCTGGCGGCTGCGTATACGTCGGGGCTACCAACCGCCTCTCGACCGCGCCGTCAGTCGATCGGGGTCCGACCTTGGACGAGCTCGCCACCCTGGTCGACGGGGCGGTGCGCCAGTTCAACACCTCGCTACGTCACGCCGAACTGATGGCGACGGCGGTGGGCCACCGGCCGGTCACCGTCGATCGGCTTCCGCTCGTCGGCCGGACGCGCGACCCCCGGGTGCTGGTGGCGTCGGCCACCTATCGCAACGGGATCCTGCTCGCTCCTCGCGTCGCGGAGATCCTCGCCGGAGAGGTGCTGCAGCCCGGTAGCGCCACTGGGCATCCTTTCTCGCCCCAACGCGAACTGAAGGTGCCCGGGGGCCTCGAAGCGCTGACCGGATGGACCGGCCGCGGCCTGCTGGCGCAGCTCACCGCCTCCGACGGCCGGCTCGCCCCCGGCCGAGATGAAGAGCTCGAGCGGTTCCTCCAACTCGCGCTTAGCTCCCTGCTGGTAGACGGGCCTGTCGACGACGGGCTCCGCCGGAAGCTGGCCCGGCTCTGGGAGCGGGCCCCCCTCGAGGAGGTACTCCCGCTGATCTTCGAGACCGTGGCCCGGCACGGCGGGAAGCCGGAGAAGGCGTGAGGGCACCGCCGCCCGTCACGACGGTAGAGCCGTCGGCTGCCGAGGCGGCCGTCGTGGCCATCCTGGCCGCGCTCGCCCGGCAGGTCCCCTCCGACATTGACGTCCTCGACCTTTCTTGGCCCACCGTCGGCCTCGACTCACTCGACCTCCTCGAGTTTGCCGTCCGCTGCGAGGACGAGCTGGCGATCACCATTCCCGACGCGGTCCTGGCCCGCTGGGCGACGCCCCGCCAGGCGGTGGATTACCTCGAACGGAATCTTCCCTGCGGTCCCGGTCACATGCCCACGGTGGATGCCGTGAGCTGAGCGACCGCCTCGAGTACCGCGTCGTCGGTATCCGAACGGGCCGGCACCCGCAGGGCCCGCAGCGCAGGTGGAGGATCGCTCATCCGGGCGCGGCGAGGGGTGGCCCCCGGCAGCCAGCGAGCTGGCCACGGTGTGGGGCACCGGGCAGCGAAGTCGGCCGCCGCCCGGGGCGAGAGTGCCTCCGGCGCAGAGGCGTCGGCGTCGAGCAGCACGACGGCGCCCACCTCGAGCCGCTGCGGTCGGCGCAGCTCGTGCTCGGTGGGCATGAGACTGATCAGGCCCCAGTCGGAGTCGATGACGGCACAATCGTCCTCCACGACGCCTGACACCACTCCCTGCTCGACGAGCCGGTTGACCAGCCGGGTCTTCCCTGAACCGCTCGGCCCGGCCACCAGCAGGCCCTGCCGCGGCCCGGCACTCGTGGGTCCCAGGGCCACCACGGCGTGGATGCAGTGGTGGCCCGGACGGGTGAGGAGACCCGAGACGATGAAGTGCCGCAGGAGGAACCGGACATGGACCCAGGTGGTGGGCCAGGACCGGTCCGCCGTGACGAACAATCGT
>JAUZEY010000244.1 GCA_030838785.1 Actinomycetota bacterium
TCCTCGCCGGTGAAGCCCCGGGCCAGGAGGGCGTCGTGGGTGGCCGGCCGGTGCCGGCGGGGCAGTCCCTCCAGCCCCACCGACAGCTCGGTGGCCGACCAGAAGGCGAAGATCGGGTCGGCCCTCCGCACTCCCCGCAACAGCGGCCACAGCACCGCCTCGACCAGCTCGGGCTCCTCCCCGGCGTGGAGCCACAGCAGGTAGCGCTCGCCGGTGCGGCGCCGGCCGAGCGCCCCGGCCCCGACCAGCGAACCGTCGGGTGCCTCGACGCCGACCGTCCGCATCGTGGCCAGCTCCCGCCACCACCACGGGTCGGTGGTCGACCGTCCGGCCAGCGCGGTGTGGACCCGTTCGGGGGTGCAGGGCGGCTGGCCGGGTAGGGGGTCCCGGTCGACCAGCGCGCACACCGCCTCGATATCGTCGGGGCCGAGAGGCCGGGAGTTCACCGGAGGTCGAGCACGACCTTCCCGAACGTCCGGTCGGTGGCCACCTGGTCGTAGGCCCGCTCGGCCTCGGCCAGGGGGACGACGGCGTCGATCACCGGCCGGATGGTCCCCCGGGCCAGGAGCGGCACCACCTGTCCCTCGAAGAGGTGGGTGGCGTCCGCCTTCTCGTCGGAGGGGCGGGCCCGCAGCACCGTCCCCCGCACGACCAGGCGCTTGTGGAGCAGCATCCCCATGTCGAGCTCGGCCCGGGCCCCGGCGATGAGCCCGACCATCACGATCCGGCCTTTGTGGCCGGCGGCGGCGACGTCGACGCCGAGGTAGGGGCCGCCGAGGAGGTCGACGGTGACGTCGACCGGGCCGCCGGCGGCGGTGATCTCGCCCGCCAGGGCGGCGGGGTCGAACCCCGACGGGGCCAGGACCGGGTGGTCGAGGCCCATCTCCACGCAGCGTTCCAGCTTGTCCTTCGAGCGGCTGGTGCCGACCACCGTCGCCCCGAGGCACTGGGCCAGCTGCAGGGTCGCCGTCCCCACCCCGGAGGCCACGGCATGGACAAGGACCGTCTGGCCCGTCATCAGCCCGCCCTGGACGACCATGGCGTCGTGGGCGGTGATGAAGGCCTCGGGGACCCCGCCGGCCTCGACGATGTCGAGCGTCTCGGGCACCCGGGCGCAGTGCGACGCGGCGGTGGCGACGTACTCGGCCTGGCCCCCGCCGGCCACGATTCCCATCACCCGGTCGCCGGGGCAGGGGTGGGTGACGGCGGAGCCGACCGCCTCCACGACGCCGGCGAACTCCAGGCCCGGAATGTCGGGCGGCGCCCCCGGCGGCGCCGGGTAGTAGCCCGCCCGCTGGAGCAGGTCGGCCCGGTTGATGCCGGCGCCCGTCACCCGCACCAGCACCTGGTCGGCCGCCGGTTCGGGAACGGGCCGGTCCTCGACGACGAGTCGGCCGCCTTCGTGGATGACGAGGGCCCGCATGGATGCTGAGGCTACAACCAGCCCTCGGCCGCGGTGAGCAGGTAGCGGCTCACCGCCAGGCACCGTTCGAAGGCGTCGCAGAGGGTCTCCTCGCCCTCGAGGATCTGCGACAGGGAGACGTCCTGGCGGGCCACCACCGTGAGGCTCCGCTGGGGGGCGTCGGTGGCCGAGGGGAAGGAGTCGATGGCCGAGACCTCGAGGGGCAGTTCCCGGCCGCCGACGCCGGCCAGCTCGGTGGCCAGCACGAGGAGATCGGGCCCGTTGGTCAGCGGCGGCAGCACCCAGGTGAAGGTGAGCGGGAACTCGTAGCCCTCGGGGGGTGCGTCGTCCTCGTCGAGATTGTTGACCGCGTCCTCGAAGGACAGGAGCGTGCGGGGGTCGATCTCCAGTGCCAGGTGCAGGTCGACCGGGCCGCCGCAGCCCTCCTCGGGATGGAGGTCGACCTCCCAGTTCTGGCGCAGCGAGTACGTCTCGAGGAAGTGGCGCTCGTCGTGGATGTGGAACCCGTGGCCCACGGCGTGGTCCTTCAGGTCGGCCACGTAACCCGCGACGTCGATGACAGCCAACTCCTATCCCCCCTTCGTTTGTCGGCCCCCCATCCTGACAGTCCCGCACTACGGTGACGGCGTGGCACTCCAGGGGGAGCCCCAGCAGGGCGGCGGGCTGATCTTTCTCGACGGAGAGCTGTCGGAGGTCGCCCTCGACGACGAGGAGGCCTCGTCGTTCCTGGCCCTGGTCGGCGACCTCGACGCCGTGACGGTGTCGGCCTGCCCGGGGTGCCGCAGCCGCATCCTGGCCGCCGTCGCCCTCGTCGACCTCCTCGACGCCGCGCCGCCCCACCCGAGGGCGCCGGAGCTGGTGGAGCTGGCCGACGAGGCCCCGACGCTCCACGTCTACCTCGTCGACGACGGGAAGGCCTGCACCCACGAAGCCTGGCTGGACCCCGGCTTCGACGAGTGGGCGGACGCCGTCGAGCCCTAGCGGTCTAGCGGGGGATCTTTGTGCGCTTGAACTCGTTGATGCGGGTGCTGCCGACGAGGTCGAGGGCCTCGGCCCAGTCGTCGACGTTGCCCCGCTCCATGATCCGCACGAAGACGGCCTCGTCGCCCTCGATGACGGTCGGCACGCCGAAGACGGCGTAACGGTCGACCGCCTCGGTGTGCTCGGCCTCGAGGGCCTTGAGCGGACGGCCGGAGGCGACCTCCTCGGCCACGGC
>JAUZEY010000287.1 GCA_030838785.1 Actinomycetota bacterium
CGCCCGCAGGAGCGGCAGCAGCCGGGCGGTCAGGGCAAAGTGGCCGAGGTGGTTCACCCCCATATGGGTCTCGAACCCGTCGGCGGTGAGGCCCCGGTCCACGGCCATCAACCCGGCGTTGTTGGCCAGCAGGTCGAGCCGGGGCTCGCTCGTGAGGCCGGCCGCGAACGCCTCCACCGACGCCAGGCGGCCGAGGTCGAGCGGGCGGACCTCCAGGTCGCCGTCCACACCTTCGGCCCGGAGGTCGGCGGCCGCCGCCTCTCCGCCGGCGACGTCGCGGCAGGCCATGACCACCCGGGCGCCCCGGCCGGCCAGGACGCGGGTGACCTCCCGGCCGAGGCCGCGGTTGGCGCCGGTCACCACCGCCACCCGTCCCGACAGGTCGGGGACATCGGCCGCCGACCACAGCTTCTTCATGCTGAGGGGCCTGCTGGCTTCATGCTGGGAAGTCTGCTGGACATACGGACCAGATGGGACATTTGGGAGGAAATCCTCCGGCCGGCGTCGAACTCCTCCCCCAGTTGCCTTCGGGAGGCGTGTTCTGGCACGCATTGGACGACCGCGAGGCCATGAGGCTGGGGGTGCCGAATGCGGAGGATGTTCCGACTCGATCTCGCTGCGGGGCTGGCGCTCTCGGTCGCCGCCCTGATCAACGCCGCGGGGTTCGTGGCCCCGCCGCCGGCCATGGCCGACTCGGGGCCGGCGGCGCTCACCGACCCGGTCGGCGACGTGATCAACCGCGACACCAACGCCAAGATGCAGTCGGGCACGACCGACATCGTGGCGGCCACGGTCGACTCGGGGGCGCAGGGGATCGTCCTCACGTTCAAGACGCAGGCGATGGGCGATCCGACCACCGACCCCAACTGGGCCAGCCCCAACACCTTCGTGTCGTGGCAGGTCGACAGCAACGGCGACGGCAAGGTCGACGATCTCATCCGCTACTCGGCCGACCGGGCCACTCCCGGCGGCATCGTCAGCGACCTCACCCACTGGAGCGGCCCGGGGGTTCCGGCCAAGCACTGCGACGCCACCGGCACCTTCGACGCCGCCACCGGTTACAGCCTGACCGTCGCCCCCGCCTGCATGGGGAACCCGGCCTCGATCAGCTACCGGGTCCAGCTGACCTACGACACCAGCCCCGCGTCTCCCAAGCCGCCGCTGGCCTTCGACGTCCTCCCCGACCAGGGCCTGGCCGGCCCGGTCCCGATCTTCATCCCGACCGCTCCGGCCGTCGCCCCGCCGGCGGGCGGCGCTCCGGCCCCGGCGGCCGGTGCGACGCCGCCCACCGCGGCCGCGGGCGCGACCCCGGCGCCGAAGCCCGGCGCCAAGCCGCCGGCCAAGCCGGCGACGAAGAGCAGCGCTCCGGCCCCGGTCCGATCGCCGGCGTCGGCCACTCCGAGCCCCGCCAAGCCGGCTCCGGCCGTTCCGGCGACGGGCGCGGACCCGGCCCTGGCCGCCACCGGCGCCAGCAACACCCGCTGGCTCGCCGCCCTCGGCGGTGCGTTCCTGCTGCTCGGCGGTCTCGGCGTCATGACGCCCGCCGACCGGCGGCGCCGCACCGCCTGACCTGACTCGACGGAGGCCGCCGGGAAGTCAGGGTGGCTTCAGAAGTTTCTCATCAAGGACGAGGCCTCACGAACCGATAACCAGGGGTAGAGAGCGGACAAGACGTTCTCACATCGCCGTGGAGGCTGTGATGGCTGAGAACGAACTGCTCACCCCGAGCGAAGTCGCCGTGATGTTCCGGGTGAACCCCAAGACCGTCACCCGCTGGGCGCGGGCGGGCAAGATTTCGGCCGTGCGGACCCTCGGCGGGCACCGCCGGTTCCGGGCCTCGGAGATCCGCCGCTTCCTCGAAGAGGTCCAGGACCTCCAGGCGTAAGCGCCGCTGGGCGCCGCGTACCATGCCCGCATGGTCTACGTGGCGCTGTTGCGGGGCATCAACGTCGGCGGGAAGGCCATGGTCTCCATGGCCGTCCTGCGCGAGACCTGCGCCTCGGTGGGTTGCGACGATGTCGTGACCTACATCCAGAGCGGCAACGTCGTGCTGCGCAGCCCCCTGCGCGCCGACAAGCTGCAGGCTGCCCTGGAGGCCGCGATCGCGGCGCGGTTCGGGATCGAGCCGGCCGTGATGATCCGCACGGCGGAGGAGCTGGCCGCCGTGGTGGCCGGCAACCCCTACACCGGCGACGACGAGAAGCACCTGCACGTGGGCTTCCTCCACGCCGCCCCCGACGGGGCGACGGAGCAGTGCCTGCGGGCCATCGACTGCGATCCCGAACAGGTCACGGTGGTGGGCCGCGAGCTCTACCTCCGTCTCCCCAACGGGATGGGCCGGGCCGCACTGCCGGTCAAGATGGAACGGTGCCTGCGCCCGACCCCCGTCACCGTCCGCAACTGGCGCACCGTGACCAAGCTGGTCGAGCTCTCGACGGGCTGAGCCCCGGCGCGCTCGGCTCCGGCTAGAGAAGAGCCGGCGCGAGCTCCCGCCAGGCGGTGCGGGCGGCGGTTAGGTCGTCGGCCACCACCTGGATGCACACGTGGTCGGCGCCGGCGACGCGCTGGGCCTTGACCCGCCGCGAGATGGCCTACACGTCGCCGCAGGCGACGATGGCGTCGACGAAGCGGTCGCTGCCGCCGCCGGCGACGTCCTCCTCGGAGAAGCCGAGCCACCGCCAGGCGTTCACGTAATTGGGCAGCGCCAGATACATGGCCAGGGACTGGCGGGCGGCGGCCATGGCGGCGTCGCGGTCGGACCCCAGCGCCACGGCCTGCTCGACGACCAGGCGCCGGTCGGGGCCGATGACGGCCCGGGCCCGCTCGGTGTGCTCCGGGGGCATGTGGTACGGGAAGGCGCCGGCGCAGCGGTCGCGGGCCAGCTCCAGCATCCTCGGCCGCAGCGCGGCGAGGAGCCGGTCGTCGACCGGGACGGGCGGATTGGCGGCGTCGAGCTCGTCGAGGTAGGAAGCGGTGGCCTCCAGCGGGTTCTTGAACTGGCCCGGCAGCACGGAGTCGACGAACGGGGCGTGGCTCACCCCGATGCCCAGTACCGGCCGGCGGTCGTGGTCCCGCACGAGGCGGTGCCACCGGGCCGCCGTCTCGATGGCGTCCTGCATCCACAGGTTGAGGACGCCGGTCCCGACCGTGATCCGCCGGGTGGCCCACAGGAGGACGTTGAGCGCGGCGCAGACGTCACCCCCGATGTCGGGGATCCACAGCCCGCCGTAGCCCAGCTCCTCCGCTTCGGCGGCGCTGTCCTGGATCTCCCCCTCGTCCCCGAAGCGCAGCAGCCGATCCCAGATCCCGACGGGGGGCAGTTCCATAGTGGCAACCCTAGGCGGGTTCCAGGACGTAGGTGCCCGGGGCGGGCCCCAGGACCGGGTGGCGGCGGCTGCCGAGCTTGGCCGGGGCGGGCTTCTCGTCGCCGGACCGGGCGATCACCCAGTCGGCCCAGTGGTCCCACCAGGTACCGCTGCGCCGTTCGGCGGCGGCCCGCCACTGGTGGGGGTCGGGCCCCGGCTCGCCGCCGACGAAGTAGTGCGACTTCGGGTTCCCGGGCGGCGACACCTGGGTCTGGATGTGGCCGGTGGGGGAGAGCACGAACGTGGAATGGCCCGACAGCAACTGGGTGGCCCGGTAACAGCCGTCCCACGGCGTGAGATGGTCGCTCAGGCCGCCGGTGACGTAGTTGTCGATCTTCACGGCCGACAGGTCCACCGGGGTGCCGAGCACCGTCATGGCTCCCGGCTTGACCATGAGGTTTCCGGCGAAGATGTCGAGGAACTGGCCGTGGAGGCGGCCGGGGAGGTTCGTCTTGTCGTCGTTCCAGGCCAGGATGTCGAACGCCGGCGGATCCTTGCCCAGCAGGTAGTTGTTGACCCAGTAGTTCCACACCAGCTCGTTGGGCCGCATCCAGGTGAACACCGTTCCCAGCGAGCGGGCGTCGAGGACGCCGGCCGAGCGGGACTTCCGCCGGGCGATCGACAGCAGCCCCTTGGACTGGAAGGCGCCGACCATGGCCGGCACGTCCCAGTCGAGCAGCGTCACCCCGAACGACACGGCGTGGACCCGACCGTCCCCCCGGGCGGCCAGATGGGAGAGGACGGTGGCGGTGATGATGCCGCCGGCGCACAGACCGAGGGCGATGACGTCGTCGGAACCGCTCACCTCGCGGGCCACGTCGATGGCGCCGAGGGCGGCCTCGGCGTAGGTGTCGAGGGACCAGGCGGCGTGCTCCTTGCGGGGGTTGCGCCAGGAGACCACGAAGAACGGGATGCCCTTGGCCAGGGCGTGCTCGATGAAGCTGCGCCCGGGGCCGATGTCCATGAAGTAGTACTTGTTGATCGGCGGCGGGATCATGACCACCGGCCGGGTCCGCACCTTCGGTGTGGTCGGCTGGTACTGCAGCACTTCGCACACTTCGTCGCGGTAGACGACGGCGCCGGGGGTGACGGCCATGTTCTCGCCGACCTTGAAGCCGCTGGCGTCGACCTGGCGGGGCATCCCGCCGTTGTGGAGCAGGTCGTCCACGAAGTGGCGGGCCCCGGCCACGAGGCTGCCGCCGCCCGTCTCGATGACCCGCTTGAGCGCCGCCGGGTTCCCGGGGAGGGTGTTGGTCGGCGCCACCGACGACGTGAGGATCCCGGCGGCGAACCGGGCCCGGTCCCTGGTGCGCCAGTCGACGTCGGCCCCTTCGACCACCGAGTCCACCGCGGCCGACCAGGCCAGGTAGACCTGCTTCAGCCGGCGGTAGCCGGGGTTGTCGGTCCAGGTCGGATCGGCGAAGCGCCGGTCCCCCTTGGCCTCGGCCACCGACGAACGGCCGAGGCCGATGCGCACGGACTCGGGGATCAGCCCCACCCCGGCCTTCAGGGCATTCCTTCCATGGAGGGCGGCCTTCGACAGTGCCACCAGCGCGTCGCCGACCCCCACCCGCCCGGGGTCCTCCGTGCCGCCGATGGAGTCGACGGCGGGGGCGACGTCCGCCTCCGGAGCCTGGCGGGTCACCATGTCAACGGCTCCACCGCACCGGCATGGCGTGGACGCCGTGCATGAAGTGGTTGATCTGGATCTCCGGTTCGCCGGCCAGGGTGATATCCGGCATGCGGGTGTAGATCGCCCGCAGACCGGCCTGGATCATCTGGCGGCCGAGCGCCGCCCCGATGCAGAAGTGGGCCCCGCCCGCCCCGAAGGCCATGTGCGAGCGGGCGTTTCCCCGGAGGATGTCGAACCTCCCCGGGTCCTCGAACACCTCCTCGTCGCGGTCGCCGGAGCAGTACCACATCACGACCTTGTCGCCGGCCTTGATGTCGACGCCCCGGATCTGCGTGTCGCGGGTGGCCGTGCGCCGGAAGTGCTGGACGGGCGTCGAGTGGCGCAGCACCTCCTCGACGGCATTGGCGACCCGGCCGTCGAAATCCTCCAGGAGGAGAGCGAGCTGGTCGGGGTGTTGGCTGAACAGGCGGACGGCATGGGCCAAAGAGTGGCGCGTCGTGTCGTTGGCCGCCGAACCGAGCAGGGAGAAGAAGGCGGCGATCTCCCAGTCCTCCATCCTCTCGCCGTCGACCTCGGCGTGGACGACCCACGACACGAGGTCCTCGGCCGGCTCGTCCCGGCGGAGCTCGGCCACGGCCAGGGCCACGTCCTGCATCCGCTCCACCTCCTCGGCGAAGGTGAAGAGGGCGTCGCGGCCGAGCGCGCAGCGGGGATCGTCCCAGGCCAGCATCTTCTCGGCCGAGTCCATCAGGATCTCCGCTTCCTCGCTGCCGACCTCGACCCCGAAGAAGTGGGCGAAGATCCGCCCCGGCATCTGCTTGGCGAACAGCTCGCAGAACTCGCCTTCGCCCTTGTCGATCATCTCGTCGACCAGGTCCTTGGCCACGCCCTGGATCCAGCTCTCCATCGTCTTCGTCCGCCGGGGGGTGAAGGCCCGGGAGACGATGCTGCGCAACCGGTTGTGCTCGGGGTCGTCCATGGCCAGGAAGGAGTGGGAGGCCACGACGATCACTTCGGGGAAGTCCTCCATGATGACCCCCTGGGTCACCGTGAAGTCCTCCTGGTTGCGGGAGACCAGCTGGCAGTCCTCGTGCTTGGTCAGGGCCCAGAACCCGGGGCTGTCAGGCTCCGGGGGGACGAGCGTCGACTCGTAGGGCCGGTGGTACGACACCGGCTCGTTGGCCCGCAGCCAGGCGAAGGTCTGCTCCCGCTCCTCGAACGGCTTGGCCCAGAACGACCGGGCGGAGATATCACCCGGGGGTCCGGGGGTGTCCCCCGGAAGAGGCGGGACAGTTGCACCGTCACGAGTGGTCGTCATCGTCAGCTCCTGGGATCGAGGATGACCTTCGTCGCTTCCCGGGCGGCGAAGAGGCGGTAGGCCTCGTCGGCCTGGGACAGCGGCATCCGGTGGGAGATGATCCGGCCCGGGTCGAGCCGGCCCGACCGGATGAGGGCGATGACCTCGTCCATCGAGTTGTTGAAGTGGGTGACGCCCATGGTGAAGTTCACGCCCTTGAGCCAGAAGTTCCCCCACGGGAGCTCGAGGCTGTCCTGGAGGTAGACGCTCGGGATGGACACCGTCCCGCCCATGCGGACGTAGCCGGCGATGGCGGTCAACGCGTCCGGGTGGCCGGCGGCGTCGACGACGACGTCGGCGCCGCGCCAGCCCGTCAGATCGGCGATGGCGTCCTCCGCCTCCTTCGGCGTGACTGCGGTGGCGCCGAGGCTCTCGGCGATCTTGAGCCGCTCGGGCACGGTGTCGACGGCCACGACGGCGCTGGCGCCGAGGACAGCGGCCGACATGACGGCGCACAGCCCGACCGGGCCGGCGCCGACGACGGCCACCACGTCGCCGGGGCGGAAGGCCTTCTTCACCGCTTCGTAGCCGGTGGTGATGATGTCGCCGGCCAGCAGGAGGCTGTCGAGCTGCGAGTCGGTGGCGTCGGACGGGAGCTTGCGGAGGTTGCGGTCGGCGTAGGGGACGACGACGTACTCCGACTGGGCCCCGCCGAGGTCGCCGAGCGCCATCCCCATGCCGAACATGCGGATGCCGGCGCAGCGGCCGGGCTCGCCCCGGCGGCAGAAGTAGCAGGCGCCGCACGACACGGCGCAGGCACAGGTGGCGACGTCGCCGGCGCTGACCTGGCCCACGGCCTCGCCCGTCTCGACCACCGTGCCGAGGAACTCGTGGCCGAGGATCACGCCCTCCTCGAGTTCCATGTGGCCCTCGTAGGGGTGGAGGTCCGTGCCGCAGATGGCGCTGCGCTCAACCCGCAGCAGCACCTCGTCGGGGCCGATCTCGTCGGGGGTGGGGACCTCTTCGACCCGCACGTCGTGCGGGCCGTAGAAGACGGCCGCCTGCATCGTGGCCGCGAGGTCGCTCACGCCTCCGCGTCCTTCTGGGCGATGAGGTCGCGGTAGACGGGGAACAGCGGCTTGGTCAGCGGCACCAGCTTGAGGATCTTGTTGACCGGGCCCTTGGCTTTCACCTCGCTGCGGGCCAGCCCCACGGCCAGGTTGTACTTGCCCCGCCAGAACCGGTCGGCGATGTCGGCCGGCATCGACAGGGTGATGTCGGGCTCAGCCGCCGTCGGGCCGAAGATCGTCTCCATCGGGTCGGCGAAGCGGACGGTCATCTCGCAGTCCGGGTCCTGGTAGACGACCTTCATCACGACGTTGGCGGCCCGCATCTTCGGGCCCACCTGAGGGTGGTCACTGGCCTGGCGGAACATCTCCCCGATGTACTTGTCCACTTCCTCGGGGCTGCTGAAATAACCCACGACGTCCCCTTCCGCTGGTTGACACGGCGCAACCTACGAGAACGCGCCGGCCGGGGGAATGGGTCGTCAGGCCAAACAGTGTCCCGAACGGGACACGACGCGGCCCGGTATTTCGGTGTCGCCCGGCTAGCTGAGGGCCACCACCGGCCGCTTGAGGATCTTCGTGATGACGGCCGGAGTGACCCCCAGGCCCCGGGCCACTTCGGACCGCGTCAGGCCAAGGTCGAGCAGATCCTGGATGGCGACCGCCCGATCGTCGGCCAGATGGGCGATCGCGGCCAGGTGCTGCTCCATCTGGTCCGTGGCCCTCCGGGCCCGGACCCAGGGGTCCTCCGGCTGCATCGGAAGCTGCTCAGAGCTCGCGCACTGGTCCTCGGGCCGTGTAGGCACCTTCTCGCCACTGCGCCGTGTACGTCTCCTCGGCCAGCGCCCGGGCGTCGCGCAGGGATCCAGCCATCAACTCCACGTCGCCGGTGTCCGACATCACCCGGACGTCATAGGTGGAGGACCCGGAGGAGCCCCGCCGGGTGAGCGTGCCGACGTGCTGGTCGCCGTGGAACATGTCGTAGAACGAAGGTCGTTCGGCCGCGTCCACCTTGTCGTAGCGGAAGACCGGGCGCCGCATCGCCCTCCCCAGCAGCTCAGCCTTGTGGCAGCGCGGGCAGCAGGTCAGCGGGCCTTTGGTGTCGTGGCGTTTGGGCGGGCTTGTGGGCGTGCTTGAAACCGTCATCCACCCATCCTACCGCGCCCTAGGGTAAAAAGCGGACGTCAGGGTCAATCCCATTGAGCCGGGCTGCGCCCCCTCCGACGCCAACATGGTCAACTGGCCCGATGGTCACGGTCTTCGGGGTGGTCGCCCTCGCCCTCCGTCGCTACCAGGCCGGGCGCGGCCCGATAGCAGGGTCGCTCAGGCGGCGGCTTCGCGCTCGTCCGCGTACTCGTCGGAGCCGAGGACCCAGAGGAACGACTGGATGTCGATCTGGTCGCGGGGGTGGAGGTCGGCGAGGTCGGCCCGGACGGTGCGGGCCAGCTCCAGAACGCTCGAGTAGGTGCCCCAGTTGGGCGTCGAGCGATAGGGGAGGTCGAAGGCATAGGCCTCGGCGGCCCGCTTGATCGTCAGGGGCTTGACGAACAGATGCACCTTCGGACGGGCGATGGAGCCGAACACCGTGACCAGGGGCCAGGTCGCAACCCGCGTCTGCCGGCGGGGGAGGGACCGCACCACGGCCGTCCACCGCTCGAACCGGGCCGCCTCGCCGCCCGGACCGTACAGCCAGTCGTACAGACCCTCGGCGAACCGCCCCGCTCCCTCCTCGGACCGCACGACGGCGTCGCGTAGCGCCATTTTCTCGAAGGAGAACAGCAGGGCCCGGCTGGACTCGATGCGGACGGCGGCCGTCGCCACCTCGCGGTGGCGGCCCTCGTCGAGGGCGGCCCGGAAGGCGGCCTTGCCGCCGATCTCCTCCCGCCACAGCTCATGGGCGTGGAGCTTGTAGTCCCGCTCCCAGCTCAGGTAGCGCTCGTCGGAGAATCCGCCGGGGAAGATGCGGAGGAATGTCCTCCTGGCCTCGGCCCGTCGTTGTACCTCGGCATCCACGATGTCCGACGTACCCCGCCCGGGCGGGTTCATACCGGGCTGCGGTCAGGACAGGTCGGGGGTGGTGGCGACGGCCAGGCGGGGGTGGCGGCGGAGCCAGGTCACGGGCCAGGCCGGGTCC
>JAUZEY010000276.1 GCA_030838785.1 Actinomycetota bacterium
GCCGAGTGCGGCGAGCAGCTGACCGAGGAGGAGCGCGTCGCCAGCCGGCGCACGTCGTTCCTCGACCGCCTGGCCCATCTGACCGGAGGGCTCGGGCTGCCCGTCCCCGCCGGGGACGACATCCGCGACCACGTCCGGGGACAAGTTGAGGGCAGTGTCCGCCAGATCGCCGCCGCCGGCGGGGTGATCCTCGGCCGGGGGGCCATGGTGGTGCTGGCCGGCCACCCGGCGGCGTTCCACGTCCGCCTGGACGGGCCGGAGGACCGCCGCTGCGCCCGGGCCATGGCCCTCGAGGGCATCGACGAGGCCACCGCCCGGAACCGCATGGCCGAGACCGACCGGGCCCGGGCCAAGTACTTCGGCCGCCTCTACGGCCTCGACGCCGCCGACCCGGGGCTCTACCACCTCGTGGTCGACGCCACCGTGTTGCCGGTCGAGGCCTGCGTGCGGCTCATCGTCGACGCCGCCGGCGCCTTCTGGGCTCGGCGGTGAGCACCCCTCCCCCGTCACCGGCTCCGTCTCCGTCCCCCTCCCCCTCCCCGTCCCCGGCTCCGTCTCCGTCCACCGCTCCGCCGGATTCCGGCTACGACCGGCGGTGGTGGACGCTCGGCGTCCTGTGCCTGTCGCTGATGGTGATCGGCGTCGACAACACGATCCTCAACGTGGCGCTGCCGTCGATCGTCCGGGAGCTGGGCGCCCAGGGCTCGCAGCTGCAGTGGATCATCGATGCCTACACCATCGTCTTCGCCGGCCTGTTGTTGACCGCCGGCTCGCTCGGCGACCGCTTCGGGCGCAAGGGGGCCCTGACCTTCGGGCTGGTGCTGTTCGGCGCCTTCTCGGCGCTGGCCTCCCAGGCCGGCTCGGCCACCATGCTGATGGTCTGCCGCGGCCTCATGGGGATCGGCGGCGCCTTCATCTTCCCGACGACCCTGTCGATCCTCACCAATGTCTTCACCGGCCGGGAGCGGGCCCGGGCCATCGGCGTGTGGGCCGGGGTGTCGGGGCTCGGGATCGTCGTCGGGCCGCTCGGCGGCGGGCTGCTGCTGGAGCACTTCTCGTGGGGATCGGTGTTCCTGGTCAACGTGCCGCTGTGCACGCTGGCCATCGTCCTCGGCCGGTTCCTCATCCCCGACTCCCGGGACCCCGAGGAGGGCAAGCTCGACCCGGTCGGCGCCCTCCTGTCGATCGCCACCCTGATGACCCTCCTGTACGGGATCATCGAGGGACCCGACCTCGGCTGGACCGACCCGAAGGTGGTGGGCGCCCTCGGGGCGGGCCTGGTGCTGATGGCCCTGTTCGGAACCTGGGAGCTGCACACGGCCCATCCGATGCTCGACGTGCGGATCTTCGCCAACCCCCGCTTCTCGGCCGCCTCGGGGGCCATCACGCTGACGTTCTTCGCCCTGTTCGGTTCGACGTTCCTGCTCACCCAGTACTTCCAGTTCGTGCTCGGCTACTCGCCGCTCAAGGCCGGGATGCTGACCGCACCGGTGGCGGTGGGGATCATGGCCTGCGCGCCGCTCGCACCCCGGGTGGTGGACCGGTTCGGCACCAAGCGGGTGGTCACCGGCGGGCTGCTGATCGTGGCCTCGGCCCTGGCCGCCTACTGCTCCGACACCCTCATGTCGTCGCCTCTCCTCGGCGGGTTGGTGCGGATCGTCTTCGGTGCCGGCATGGGGTTCACCACGGCGCCGGCCACGGAGTCGATCATGGGCTCCCTGCCGCCGGGGAAGGCGGGGGTCGGCTCGGCGGTGAACGACACGACCCGCCAGACGGGCGGGGCGCTCGGCGTGGCGGTGATCGGCAGCGTCTTCGCCTCCCGGTACCACCGGGCCGTCGATGCGACGGGGGCGGTGAAGGCGGTACCGGCCGGCGTCCGGGCAGCCGTGCGGGACTCGATCGGCAAGGCGCTGGAGGCCGCCCGGCAGCTGCCGCCGGCCGAGGCCCGGATCGCCGTCGCGGTGGCCCGCCACGCCTACATCGTGGCGATGCGACTGGCCTACGGGATCGGCTCCGGCGTCGTGGTGACGGCCGCCTTCATCGCCTGGCGGTACCTTCCGGCCCGGGCGCCGGCCGAGGTGACACCCGGCGACCTCAACCTGACCGACGCCGTGGCGCTGGTCACCGACAGCTGATCCCATGGCGGAGCTTCGCGACTGTGCGGTGCTCCAGGCCGGTGCGGTGCGCAGCGTGGCCGAGGTGATCGAGCGGCTGTCGGAGATCCGGGACGGCACCGCCGGGATCGCCCCGGCGTGCGCCATCGCCCACTTCAGCGACCTCTACCTGACCATCACCCGCACCATCGACGGGCACATCCGGTCCAAGGGCTTCTTCGCCGACGACGGGTATCTCGCCCGCCTCGACGTCGTCTTCGCCAACCGGTACTTCGACGCCCTGCGGGCCTGGGCCGGCGGCGGGACGCCCCCCGGCTGCTGGAAGCTGGTCTTCGACCTGCCCGTCGACGGCGAGGTCACCGCCCTCCAGCTGGCCGGCGGCGGGGTCAACGCCCACATCAACCTCGACCTGGCGGTGGCCGTCGTCGACACCGGACGGGAGATGGGCGATGCCGGTCTCGACGTCCGGGAGGGCGACTACACCAAGGTCAACGACGTCTTCGCCGAGGACATGGCCGGCCTGCTGCACCGGCTCCTCGAGGAACGCTCGGCCCGCGGTGGGCCGACCGACCGCCTGGAGTACCTCGGGGAGCTGATGACCCGGATCGTCGCCCGGTCCCGCCTCCACGCCTGGCACGACGCCGGGAAGCTCTGGCCGCTCGCCCGGGGGTCGCAGGAATGGGCCGCCCGGGAGGATCTCCTCGACGAGTGGGCCTGCCGGCTGGGCTCGGTCGTGCTCTTCGACCTTCCGGGGTGACAACGGCGCCGGCCGGAATCCCCGCCGGGCGGGCGAGGCGCCTCCTGTATGCTGGCGGGGTTCCGTGGTGGCCGTAGCTCAGGTGGCAGAGCGTCGCGCTGTGGCCGCGAAGGTCGCGGGTTCAAAACCCGTCGGTCACCCTGATGAGGAAAGCCCCTGACCCGTTCAGGGGCTTTTCTCGTTGTCGGCCGGTCTGACCAGCCCGGATTCCCTGAAGCTCAACTGGAGCGAAAAGGGCTGCCGCGCAGTTGCGTCGGCGCCGGCCCTCAGGCTCTAGATACGGCTCAGCGACCGCGGCTCGAGGCCGGTGTTACGTTCCGCCTGCTGGCAGCGGCTGGGGATCTCGGGGAGCACTTGGTTGGCGGTGGCGCAGCGGAGCAGGGCGTACGTGTGGCTGGCGGTTTCGTCAGCGCTGCTCGTGCTCCTGGCCAGCGGCGTCGCCATCTCCCGCATCGGTGACGGCGGCCACGTCGGCCGCGTCGCCTCGGCTCCCGGCGCACCGTCCTCGACCGTCACCGGGCCCGGCTCCGCCTCGGGCTCCGGCGGCGGGGCGGGTTCCGGGCCGGCGGCGTCGCTGCCGTCGAGTTCGACCGGGGCCGCCGCCGCGGCGAGCGGGGCGACGCCGGGCGGATCGGCGCTGGGCCCGCGTCCGGCGGGTGGCGCCACGCCGGTCGGGACTTCGGTGACGGCCCCAGCCCGCAAGTCCGGCTCGGCGTCCGGTGGCTCGGCGTCGGCCGGCCCCGAGGCCGCGTCGGGCAAGGCCGGCTCAGCTTCCGGTTCCGGCTCGGCTTCCCAGGCGGGGGGCACGGGCGGCGGGGAGGCTTCGCCTCCGGCGCCAACCCGGCAGCCGCCGGAGGAGATGTCGCTGGTGGGGGCGTCGGTCTCCGCTGGGAAGGGTGACAGCGGCGGCGTGGTCGGGGCCGGGGTCGACAGCGCCAGCCCCAATGCCGACGTCACGGTCGGCACGAACCATGTGGTCGGTGACCACCCGCCGTCCCAGGGAACCGGCATCGGCGTCCACGGCCGGTTCTTCCACCCGCCGCCGTCGATCCCGGTCCTGCCGGGATAAGCCGGCGGCCCACACCCCGGTCGCCCGCCCGCACCGGTGGGCCAGCGCACGATCAGCGCCGCCAGGCGGCGTGGTGGATAACTCGGCGGTCGGGCGTCAGCCCGTCCGGCTCCTCGGGACGCCGCCGCGACCCAGCCTCTCGTGGAGGTTGAACCGCCTCACCTCGATGTTCAGCTTGAGGCTCAGCCTGAGCATGAGCTTCGAGGCCACACCGGATGGTGGGTCGGCGTCAGGGGATAAAGCTGTGGATGAGTTGGGCCAGCTCGACGGGCCGGTCGCCCTGGACGCTGTGGCCGGCGCCGGCGACGTGCTC
>JAUZEY010000309.1 GCA_030838785.1 Actinomycetota bacterium
CCGCTCACAAGCTTGGCGGCCCCCGGGGGATCGGCGCCCTCCTCGTCCGACGGGGACTGCGCCTACCGCCGTTCCTGCTCGGGGGCGCCCAGGAGCGGGCCCGGCGGGCCGGCATCGAGAACGTGGCTGCCGCCGCCGGATTCGCCGCCGCGGTCGCCGAGTTGGCGGAGGCGGCCCCGTCCCCCGGAGGCCTCCCGGCCGCCGCCGGTGCACCCTCGTCACGGTTGACGGCCGAAGCAGTAGAGGCCCGGCTGCTCACCGACCGGCTGCTGGTCGAGGCGCCGAAGCTGGTCGACGGGCTCGTGATCTTCGGCGATCCGGCCGACCGCCTGCCCCATCTCGTCTGCTTCGGGGTGGCGGGAGTGGAGGCGGAGCCCGTCCTCCTCGGCCTCGACCAGCACGGCGTGGCGGTGCATTCCGGCTCGTCGTGCTCCAGCGAGACGTTCGAGCCGTCACCGGTCCTGTCGGCCATGGGCGCCGACGCGGACCACTCGCTGCGGATTAGCGTGGGCTGGTCCAGCACCGCCGACGACGTCGACTCCGCCCTCGAGGCGCTCCCGGCGGTGATTTCACGTCTGAGGCGGCTGGCAACCGGGTAGGTCTTTCGATCGGGCTGGTTACACCGAAGGGGCGTGGTGATGAACAGCGGGCAGACGCAGGTCGTGGAGAACGGACAGCGCCGGTCAACGGCGGGAACCGTCATCCGGGGTGCTCGCCAGACGCTGGGCGGAGCCGTGACCGTGGTCGGCAGCGTCGGGACCGTCGCCGGCCGCCTCCTCGACGGGACCGGCACTGTCCTCGACACCACCGCCGGCGCCCTCAGCGGCACGATCCTCCTCCTGGGCGACGTCCTCAACACCACCGGCCACGTCCTCGGTTCCACCCTCTCCGGCCTCGGCGGCACGCTCACCCTGGCCGGCGGCCTGATGAGCGGCGGCACGTTCGCCGACGCCCGAGCCGCCGGCGCGGCCGCGCCGGCCAAGCCCCGGGTCGTCACCGAACCGGTCGTCACCGAGCCGGTCGTGGCCGCCGGCGGGGGGAAGCGTGCCCCCGCCGCGGGCGGGCCACGGCCGGCCCCCGTGAAGCGGTCCCGGCCCGGCGGCGCCGCCCGTCCGCCGGTCAACCCCTCCTAGCGCCGCCCCGCTCCCTCCTCCATGGGGCTGTTCGACCTCGTCCGCCCGGTCGTCCGGGCCGTCTACGCCCGGTCCCGGCGAACCTGGACCAACGCCGAGCGGGCCCACCTCGAGCTGCGGGTCCTCGAGCCGCACGAGCTCGCCGACTTCGCCGCCGAGGCGGAGGCGGCGCTGACCGCCCTCGAGGCCGTCCAGTGGGTCGAGGTCAACGGATACCTGGGCCGCATCGTCGTCGCCTTCGATCCCGACGCCCTGGCGGTGGCCGATCTGGTCGCCGCCGTCGACGCCGCCGAGAAGGCCTGCGGGTTGGCCGACCGGCCGTTCCCGAGCGCGACGGAGACCCATCCCGGCGACATCGAGCCGCTGCTGCGGGAGGCGGCCAAGGTCGGCGCCGACGCGGTGAGCCTCGGCGTCGCCTTCCCGCTCCGCTTCCTGGTGCCGCTGACCGGCGGGGTGCGCACGGTGGCGGGCTCGGCGATGGCGGTCGTCAACGGTGTGCCCCGGGTCCGCGGCGTGATCGAGGAGCGGCTTCCGAGCCCGGTGACCGACGTCAGCCTGGCGGTCGTCAACACCCTGGTCCAGGGCATCGGCAGCGGGCCGCTGGCCCCCCTGACCGAGCTGACCCATCACCTCTCCACACTCCTGGAGCTGCGGGCCGGCCGGGAGGCCTGGAGCGCCCGGGAGCCGGAGCTGTTCTCCAAGCCGGCCTTCGGGCCCCTGCCGGCGCTGGTGGCGCCCCGCCCCGGCCCGCTGCCCGAAGGGCCGGTGGAGCGCTTCGCCGAACGGGCCTGGACGGCGTCGCTGGCCGCGGCGGGGACCATGCTCCTCTCGACCCGCAACCCGGCCCTGGCCGGTAGGGCCCTCGAGGCCGGCGTGCCGAAGGCGGCCCGCTACGGCAAGGAGGCGTTCGCCGCCACCATCGGCCGGGCCCTGGCCGGCCGGGGGGTCGTGGTCGTCCACCGGGGGACGCTCCGGGTGCTCGACCGGGTGGACTGCCTCGTGCTGCAGGGCGACCTGCTCGTCACCGACGACCTCGTGCCGGCTGAGATCGCCCCGGTGGGCGACGCCGACCCGGCCGAGCTGCACCGGGTGGTCCGCTCCCTGCTCGACCCGGCCTGCCCGACGGCCACGACCCAGCGCGACGGCTGGCGCATCGGGCCGCTCGACCGCCTCGGGCTGGAGCTGTCCGACCGCACCCGGCGCCGGGCGGCGGCGCTCGGTGGGAGCGGCGTGCCCGTCCTCGGCCTGGCCCGCCGCTCGCAGCTGCGGGCGCTGGTCCAGCTCCGGCCGGCGCTGCGGCCGGAGGCCGACGACCTCGTCGCCCTGGCCCGGGCCGGCGGTCTGGAGATCGCCTTCGCCCTGCGCTCCGATGCCCCCGTCACCCCCCTGGAGGCCGACCGGGTCGTGGCCGACGGCGACGACCTCGCCGGCGCCGTCCGGGCGCTGCAGGGCGAGGGACGGGTGGTCTGCCTCGTGGGCGGCGCCTTCTCGTCGGCCGGGCTGCGGGCCGCCGACTGCGGCATCGGCGTCCACGCCCCGGGCGACGAGGTCCCCTGGGGCGCCGACATCATCGCCACCGGCCTCCACGACGCCGCCTTCCTGGTCGAAGCCTGCACCGGCGCCCGGGCGGCCAGCCTGTGGAGCGCCCGGACCGCCACGCTGGGGGCGAGCCTGGCCGCCTTCCTGGCCTTCCGGCCGTTGCCCGGCACCGGCCTGCGGGTCGGCACCGCCGTCAACGGCGCCGCGCTCGTCACCATGGCCGGCGGCACCCGGGCCGCCATGGCGCTGGCCCAGCGGCCGCGGGCCCTCCCCCGCGACCCGACCCCCTGGCACGCCCTCGAACCGCAGGCCGTGCTGGAACACACGGGCTCCTCGCCGGACGGGCTGAGCGCCGACGAGGCCGCCCGCCGCCGGCCGGCCCGCAAGGGCGAGCTGCCCGCCGTGCTCCGGTTGGGCCGCGACATGGCCGACGAGCTGGTGAACCCGTTGACCCCGATCCTGGCCGTCGGGGCCGGCCTGTCGCTGGTGACCGGGGCCCCCGTCGACGCCGCCATGGTCGGCGGGGTGGTGGCCCTCAACGCCGTCATCGGCGGGGTGCAGCAGTTCCGGGCCGACCAGGCCTTCGCCGCCCTCCAGCGGGTCGGTGCCCGGCGGGCCACCGTCCGTCGCGAGGGGCAGGAGACCGTCGTCGACGCCGAACGGCTCGTCCCCGGCGACGTCGTGCGCCTCCGGGCCGGCGACGCCGTCCCGGCCGACCTGCGGATCCTGTCCGCCGAGTGGCTCGAGGTCGACGAGTCGAGCCTGACCGGCGAGTCGCTGCCCGTGGCCAAGACCGCCGAGCCGACGTTCGCCCTGACCCTGGCCGACCGCACCTCGATGCTCTACGACGGCTCGTCGGTCGCGGCCGGCGAAGCGCTGGCGGTGGTCGTGGCCACCGGCGCGGCCACCGAGGCCCGCCGGGCGGTGGCGGCGGGCCAGGAGGCGCCGGCCACCGGCGTCGAGGCCCGGCTCCAGTATCTGACCGCCCTGACCGTTCCCATCTCCATCGGCGCCGGGGCGGCGACCGTGGCCGTCGGGCTGCTCCGCCGCCAGCCGTTCGGCGAGCTGGCGGCGGGCGCCGTGAGCCTCGCCGTGGCCGCCGTGCCGGAGGGCCTGCCGCTGTTGGCCAGCGTGGCCCAGCTGTCGGCCGCCCGGCGGCTGGCCCGCCATGGGATCCTCGTCCGCAACCCCCGGGCCATCGAGGCGCTGGGCCGGGTGCAGGTCATGTGCGTCGACAAGACCGGCACGGTCACCGAAGGGCGCCTGTCCCTCGCTTCCGTCGCCTTCCTGGACGGCGGGCAGGAGCGGCTGGACGGGCTGTCGGAACCTGGCCGCCGCCTGCTTCGGGCCGGTGTGCGGGCCACCCCGAAGCCGCCGTCGGGTGGGCGCCTGCCCCATCCGACCGACACCGCCGTGGTCGAAGGGGCGCAGCGGGCCGGCATCGACGCCCGCCACGGCAACCACGACTGGGAACGGATCGACGAGATGCCGTTCGAGCCGGGCCGGGGCTTCCACGCCACGCTCGGGCAGCGGGCCGGAAGCCTGATCCTGTCGGTCAAGGGCGCCCCCGAGATCGTGCTGCCCCGCTGCACCCGGTACGCCGACGGGTCGGAGGAGGAGCCGTTCACCGACGAGGCCCGGGCCCGGGCCGTCGAGACCCTCCACGCCCTGACCCGGGGAGGGTTGCGGGTGCTGTGCGTCGCCCGGCGGCCGGCCACGGAGCGGCGCGACCTCGACGACGAGCGGGTCCGGAACCTGACCTTCCTCGGCTTCCTGGCCATCGCCGACCCCGTCCGGCCGACCGCGGCCGAGGCGGTGCGGGACCTGCGGGCGGCCGGCGTGGCCGTGGTGATGATCACCGGCGACCATCCGAGCACCGCCGAGGGCATCGCCGCCGAGCTCGGCCTCCTCAACGGGCATCCCACCCTGACCGGGGCGGAGCTCGACGAGTTCGACGACGACGAGCTCGCCGCCCGGCTTCCCGGCGTCGCCGTCTTCGCCCGGGTGACCCCGGCCCACAAGGTGCGCATCGTCCGGGCCCTCCAGCAGGCGGGCTCGGTGGTGGCGATGACCGGCGACGGCGCCAACGACGCCCCCGCCATCCGGCTGGCCGACGTCGGCATCGCCCTGGGTGACCGCAGTACGGAAGCAGCCCGGGACGCCGCCGACCTCGTCGTCCTCGACGACCGCATCGAGGTGCTGGTCGACGCCCTGGCCGAGGGGCGGGGGATGTGGGTGTCGGTCCGCGACGCCGTGGCGCTCCTCGTCGGCGGCAACCTTGGCGAGATCGGCTTCACGGTCGGCGGCACGCTGCTCGGCGGGCAGGCGCCGCTCAATCCCCGCCAGCTCCTGCTGGTCAACATGCTGACCGACGTGGCGCCGGCCATGGCCATCGCCGTGCAGCCCCCGGCCCGGCGCAGCTTCACCGAGTTGCTCCGGGAAGGGCCCGACACCTCCCTCGGCTCGGCCCTCGATCAGGCCATCGTCATGCGGGCGATCTGCACCGGCACGGCCGCCACCGGCGCCTGGCTGGTCGGACGGGCGACCGGGACGCCGGCCCGGGCCCGGACCGTCGGCCTGGCGGCCCTGGTCGGTACCCAGCTCGGCCAGACCCTGGCCACCGGCCGTCCGACCCCGGCCACGGTGGCGGCCGTCGTGGGGTCGGGGGCGCTGCTGGTGGTCGTGGTCCAGACGCCCGGGGTCAGCCACCTGTTCGGCTGCAGGCCGATCGGTCCCGCCGGCTGGGCGACGGCGGCCGTGGCGTCGGCGGCGGGGACGGGCGCGGCGCTCGTCCTGCCCCGGCTGTGGGCCCGGCGGTCCGGGGCGCTAGACGGTGAGCAGCGCCGGTCGGACCTGCCGGATGATGGCGCGGATGGCGAGCTCCGCCAGGAGCACGACCGCCGAGATGAGAAGGGACTCCAGCAATCCGGTCATGGGCAACCCTCGTTGGGGAAGTGAGCGCTGAGGGATCCTGCACGGCAATCTTGGGCGCCCGAAGTGGCTCATCCGTTCGGCAGGGGCCACACGGGCCCCGCGTGAAGATGAATTCTTTCTGAAGCTCCCTCTGACCTGCTCCGGCCGCGAAAGGCCCTAGCGCCCGACGGCGGCCCATGCTTCGTCGTCGGTCAGGTCGATGCCCCGGTTGAGGAGATCCATGGCGGCCCGTTTGGCCGGGCTGTAGCGGGCGGCGTCGCCCATCACCACCGGGAAGTCCTCCCGGCAGGAGTCGACGACGTCGAGGATGCGGGCCAGCGCGCCCTCCGGAAGATGCCGGCGGCGGGCGGCGAAGCCGACCCAGGCCGCGAGGACGTCGGGCACGAGACCGAGGTCGGGCTCGTCCAGGCTGACCCGGACCGGGAAGTGGTCGAGGAGGCACAGGCCGGCCAGGGTGGGGCTCCACCGGAGCGGGTCGCCGTCGCCGTAGTCGCAGCGGTAGGCGATCAGGCTGTGGCAGACGGTCACCGCCGCCGGCTCCGACAGCAGGCCGGCCGCTTCCGGCGAGCCGAGGAACTCGGCCACCAGCCATTCCCGGCCCTCGGCGTCGAGTTCCTCCACGCCGACGGCGGCGGCCGGCGGCATCGTGTTGAGCCGGGAGGCGAGCAGCGCCCGCATCTCGCCCAGCGTGCGGCCCTCGGTGCCGGCTTTGTGGGCGAAGTCGGTGGCCACCAGGGCGTCGGCCAGGCGGGCCGCGACCTCGGCCAGGGACGCCGGGCGGAGGCCGATCCCGTCGCCCTCGGCCTCCCTCCACCGGGCCAGGGTCTGGTCCAGAGGAGCGGCCGGGTAGGCATCCTTGGCGATGCCCCGCTCGGTGTGGTCGACGAGGACGCAGATCGAATGGCCGCCATCCCCTTTTACGTCAGTGTCGGCGACCTCGGGGCGCCCCGGGGGAGGCTGGTGAAGCCCCCGAGGATAGGTGAAGCCGACGATGACGATCTCCTGGTCGCCGTAGACGTCGCTGCCGATCCAGGCCTCGGTCGGCACGGCGGTGCCGGCCACGCCGGACCAGGCGGGCGGAGCGATCCCGCCCTGCTCCAGGGCGGCCGCGGCGGTGCGGGCCCGCGTCGCCACCCGGGTCGGGCCGACGGCGGCCAGGGCGGCCAGCACGGCCAGCCCCTCGGCGGTGCCGAGGCCGGCGGCGTGGCGGATCAGGGCGTCGGTGAAGGCGCCGCCTGTGCCGTTTCCACCGGCGTCGGCGGTTCCGGAGTCGCCGAACCCGGCGGGCAGCCCGTCCCACACGGCCAGTAGCCCGCTGCCCCACACCTCGGCTGCCAAGGGCGAGTCGGCCCGCAGCAATTGGCTCCGCGCCGAGCGGAGCACGCTGTCGAACAGGCGGGAGATCACGGCCTCGCGCTGGGCGTCCTCGGCCGACGGAAAGGCGAGCGACTCATCCCGCGTCGCCCGGCCCCTGTTCCTCCGAGGGACAGAAGAGTCCTTCCGGCTTCCGATCCCCATACCGCACCTCCACTCGCTCGGCTGTGTTCACTCGCCTTGCGGACGATACGGAAGGTGCCCCGTGAGGTGGTGGATCCCCGGAGAGTGGTTGCGCCGGTATGCCGGGGTTGCCCCGAGCCCGGCTCAGTCCGCCCGCTGCTGGCGCAGGAGGTTGAGCGCCGAGCCGGCCTTGAACCAGGCGATGTGCTCCTCGGACATCGTGTGGGTGGCGGCGATCTCGTCGGTGGTGGCGTCGGAGTGGCGCAACACGACCGTCACCGTCGAGCCCGGGGCCAGCCCGGCCAGGCCGAGCACGTCGACGACGTCGTCGACCCGCACCTTCTCGTAGTCGGACGGGTCGGCGAAGGTGAGCGCCAGCACGCCCTGCTTCTTCAGGTTGGCCTCGTGGATGCGGGCGAACGACCGGACCAGCACCGCCCGTCCGCCGAGGAACCGGGGCTCCATGGCGGCGTGCTCCCGCGAAGACCCTTCGCCGTAGTTCTCGTCGCCCACCGCCAGCCAGCTGACGCCGGCGTCGCGGTAGGCCCGGGCCAGGTCGGGCAGGGCGGCCTTCTCGCCGGTGCGGGCGTCGACGCCCAGCCCCGAGTCGCCGGGCGTGAAGGCGTTGTTGGCCCCGACGAACAGGTTCCGGGAGATGTTGTCGAGGTGGCCCCGATATTTGAGCCAGGGGCCGGCGGGCGAGATGTGGTCGGTGGTGCACTTGCCGGCCGCCTTGAGCAGCACCCGCAGGCCGGTGAGGTCGGCCCCGTCCCAGGCCGGGAAGGGCTCCAGCAGCTGGAGGCGCTCGGAGTCGGGCCGGACCTCGACGACGACCGAGTCGGGATCAGCGGCCGGCTCGACGAAGCCGGAGGCGCCGGGGTCGAAGCCGGCCTCGGGGAGGTCGGCCGCCACCGGGGGCTCGAGCCGCACTCCCGGTTCCTGCCCGTTGGCGGGAAGCGCGTCGTGGACGAAGTCGACGTCGATACGGCCGGCCAGGGCCAGGGCCACCACCGTCTCCGGCGAGCCGATGAAGGCCAGCGTGTCGGGGTTGCCGTCGTTGCGGCGGGGGAAGTTCCGGTTGAACGACGTGATGATCGAGTTCCGCTCGCCGACGCTGTCGTCCTCCCGCTTCCACTGGCCGATGCACGGCCCGCAGGCGTTGGCCAGCACCGTGGCGCCGATGGCCTCGAGGTCGCCGAGGAGACCGTCGCGGGCGATCGTGGCCCGCACCTGCTCCGAGCCGGGGGTGATGAGCAGCGGCGTCTTCACCCGCAAGCCGGCGGCGGCGGCCTGGCGGGCGACGTGGGCGGCGCGGCCGATGTCCTCGTAGGAGGAGTTGGTGCACGACCCGACCAGCGCCGACGACAGCTCGGCCGGGTATCCCTCGGCCTCCACGGCGGCGGCCATGGCCGACACGGGGCGGGCCAGGTCGGGCGTGTGGGGGCCGACGATGTGGGGCTCGAGCGTGTCGAGGTCGATCTCGATCACCCGGTCGAAGAACCGCTCCGGGTCGGCCCCGACCGCCGGGTCGGGCCGGAGGAACTCGGCATAGCGGTCGGCGAGGTCGGCGAACTCCTCCCGCCGGGTCGACTTGAGGTAGCGGGCGGTGTGGTGGTCGTAGGGGAAGACCGACGTGGTGGCCCCGATCTCGGCTCCCATGTTGGTGATGGTGGCCTTGCCGGTGGCCGAGATCGACTCGGT
>JAUZEY010000373.1 GCA_030838785.1 Actinomycetota bacterium
GGCGTCGGAGGCGAAGGCGTCGACCTAGCCGTCGGTGTTGGCCACGAAGTTCTGGTCGAGGACGCCGTTGCCGTCGAGGGCGGCCACGTTCAGGCGGGCGACGCCGTTGACGCTGGTGAATTCCCCGCCGGCGAAGATCTGGGTCCCGGCCGGCTGCGTGGAAACGGCGTGCACGGTGGACGCCGCCCGGGCGTCGAAAGCGGTGTCGACCAAACCCGAAGAGGCGTTCAGGGCGGCCAGGAAGCGGCGGTTGGCCCCGCCGATGGTGGAGAAGGCGCCGGCGGTGTAGAGGCGGGAACCGTCGGCGGAGAGGCTGAAGCCGAGGACGTCGCCGTCGGCGCCGGGGTTGAAGGCGCCGTCGACCGAGCCGCTGCCGGCCGTGGACAGCGCGGCGAGATGGCTGCGGGCCTGCCCGCCCAGGTTGGCGAAGCCACCGCCGACGAAGAGGCGCGACCGGTCGGCGGTCATGGTGAGGCCGGCCACGGGCCCGTCGGCGCCCACGGACCAGGTGCCGTCGAGGGCGCCGGCGCCGCTCGGGCTGAGGACGGCCAGGCCGGTCACGGCCGTGGCGCCCATGTGGGTGAAGCTCCCGCCGGCGAAGACCCGGCCGTCGCCGGCGGTGGCCAGGGCGGCGACCGTCCTGGCCGGCGCCGGGTCGATGGCGGCCACGGTGTCGGGCGCCGGGTTCCAGGTGGCGTCGACGGCGCCGGTGGTGGTGTCGACCGCGGCCAGCCCGGAGCGGCTGACCCCGCCGATGGTGCTGAACGTCCCGCCCACGTAGAGCCGGCTGCCGTCGGGCGACAGGGCGAGCGAGTCAACGCTCTGACCGAGGGCGGTGGCGGCGAACGGAGCGGGCAGTTGCACGCCGTTGGTGTTGGTGACCAGCAGGCCGTTGACCGGCACGCCCCGGGCGGTGGTGAACTCGCCGCCGACGTAGATCCGGCTGCCGGAGGGGTCGGGGACGATGGCCCGGATCGGCAGGTCGGTGTTGGGGTTCCAGTTCCCGAACGTCCCGTCGGCGTTGATCTCGGCGCCGTTGTGCTTCGACTTGGTGCCGTTGGCGTCGGTGGTGACGTGGACGAAGTCGCCGCCGATGTACCAGCCGCCCTTCCCGTTCGGCACGGTCACGTAGACGTGGCCGTCGACCTTGGCGAAGCTGGCCGCCAGGGTGCCGGTGGCGGCGTCGAGCTGCACGCCGAAGCCGGTGTTGGGCCCGACCTGGTCGAACGTGCCGCCGAGGTAGGTCCGACCCCCGGCCTCGAGGACGGCGTGGACGTCGCCGTTGGCGACCCACGACGGCGTCGGCGTGGGCGAGGCCACGGCCTCGGCCGGATGCCCGGGGAGCACGAAAGCCGTCGCGGCGGTGGCGACGGCGAGCAGCAGAGCGGCGGCGCGGGTACGACGGGGCACGAAAAGAACTCCTGGCTGACACCAGAAGAAAGAGCGGGGTCCCGGGTGACCGGCCGGAGGCACCGAGCCGGTCACCCGGGACTGGGGGGAGAACTGCTGCGCTCTGTCTTCTGCTTCGGTGGACGGGGGGGTGTTGTCACAACGGCTTGCGCCGTCGATCCCCTAACGCAGCCTCGAGACCCCGGTGACGGCCCCGGGCCGCCCGCCCGGCCTCAGCGCGACAGACCTGCCGCGGATGTGGACTTCGGTCCCGTTCGCGTCATTTCTCCGCTTCGGGCGCCGGCGCCAGCAGGCCGTGGAGGACGAGGTCGCTCACGGCGTCGGCGAAGCTCTCCACCGCTTCCTGGCTGACCGCCTCCTCGCCCAGGATCCGCTCGATGACCGGCGCCATCAGGAAGAAGAAGGCGGGGATGGCGGAGAACGAGTAGACGAGGGCCCGGGCGTCGACGTGGCGGAAGGCCCCCGAGCGGATCCCGTCCTCCACGATGCCGCCCACCGCCTGGAGCTGGGACATGCCGAGGGCGGCGATCCACCGGTCGGCCTGCGGGCCCCGCTCCAGCAGGATCTGGCCGATGATCATCCGGGGCAGGTGGCGCCGCTCCCCCAGGGCCAGGATCGGCTCCCGGACCATCCGCCGCACCTGCTCCTCGAACGTACCGTCGCGGCGGGTGTAGGTCTCGAGCACCTCCCGCAGCTCGGCCAGGGCGTCCTCCAGCGCCGCGGTCAGCAGCCCGTCCTTGCTCCCGAAGTAGTAGTTGACGAGGGCGACGTCGCACCCCGCCCGCGACGCCACCTCCCGCACGGTGAGCTTCCCGGCCGGCCGGGCGGCCAGGATCGCCTGGGCCGCCTCGATCAGGGCCCGGCGGGCGTCGCCCTCGGGCCGCCGGCCCCGGCGGGCGGGAGGGCTGGGCTCAGGAGGGCAGGGCTCAGGCGGGCTGGGTGTCGCGTCGGCCACGGCCGAACTCTACGGCCTGCCTGCACTTGACGGCCCGGTTCGGTTCAACATATGTTGAGCAACCGATTCATCATCTGTTGAACACTTTTGACCGGAAAAGGGGAAGCCGGATGGCCCGCAGTTCCAAGCGCAAGAACGTCCTCGACTGGTGGCAGACCGTTCTCGACGAGACGAAGGACCTCGTCGACGACGGCATCGACCGCCTTCGGGACGACGACGATGACGACGACGACCTCGCCAAGGAGGTCTCCGACCTGAAGCGGTCCATCGTCGATCTCTCGGCCAAGCTCGACGCCCTGATGGCGACGACGAAGCCGGCGGCCAAGACCACACCCTGACCATCCCGACCCCTGACCATCCCGAAAGGACCCAGCGATGGCCAAGCGGCGCAGCGCCCGCAAGGGCGTGCTCGACTGGTGGCAGACCGTCCTCGACGAGACCAAGGACCTCGTCGACGACAGCATCGAGCGCTTCCGGGACGAGAACGAGGAGGGCGAGCTGTCGGACGACATCGCCGACCTGAAGCAGGCGGTCGCCGACCTCAACGCCAAGCTCGACCGCCTCGTCGCCGAGCGGAAGTAACGCCGGCCGAGAATCAGCTCGGGGGCCGCCGCCGCCGATGGTCGTACCACAGGGCGGCGGCGGCGACCCCGACGAGCGTGCGGCGCAGCGCCCGGGCCCGGGCGTCCTCCCGCTCCTCGTGGAGCACCGCCGAGTCGTCGCGGATGCGCAGCACGTACTGCCCGTTGACGACCGCCTGGGCCAGGTAGCGCACCTGCTCCGGGATCGACCGGCTGGCGAAGAACGCCTCGTTGGCGATGCGGAGCAGCTCCTCCTGCTCGACGAGCTGCTTGGCCTGGTCCTTGATGATGTCGCCCATCGTGTCCCGGAAGACGTCGAACGGCGTCAGCTCGGGGGCGAAGCGGCGCAGCGTCCCCTCCAGGTTGGCGGTGGCCTTGCCGAACAGGGCGATGGACGGGTTGACGGCGATTCCCCGCTTGGTGCAGAACACGAGGAACTGGTTGAAGTCGTTGCCGAACTCCATGTTGGCCAGCGACTGGTGGGCCATCGTCGGGATGTAGCGCTGCATGTCGGACAGGAACCCGGCGATGTTGGCCCTCGACGTCAGCGTGCCCATCTCCAGCGCGGCGCGGCCGGCGGCCTCCCCGTCGTTCAGGGCGGTGGCCATCATGAACCGGGTGTAGCCGAGCGCCATCCGCCGGTCGATGCGGCCGACCATCCCGAAGTCGATGACCGTGGCCGGCTCGCCGGGGGCCACGAACACGTTCCCGGGATGGGGGTCGGCGTGGAACAGCCCGTCCACCATGAAGCCGTGGAAGAGCATGGCGCACAGGTCGCGGCCGATCAGCTCCCGCTCCTTGGAGGAGAAGTCGTCGACGACGCACTCCCGGATCGACACGCCGGGAGCCTTGGTCATGACGAGGACCTCTTTGGTGACGTCGAGCACCTCGGGCACGGCGAGGTGGTCGAACTGCTCGAGCATCTCCCGGAAGTCCTCCATGTTCGCCGCTTCGGCGGTGAAGTCGATCTCCGGTCGCATGGCGCCGAAGATGACCTCGAGCATCGCCTCGGGCTGGAAGATCTCCTCGATCGTCGGCGCCCGCTTCACGACCAGCTTCACGGCCTGGGCCAGGATCTCCATGTCGAGGCGGGTCCCGGCCGCCACCCCCGGCCGCTGCACCTTGAGGACGACCTCGAGCCCGTCGTTCTGCACCGCCCGGTAGACCTGGGCGATCGACGCCGCCCCGAGCGGGACCTCGGTGTCGATCTCCTTGAAGCGGTAGCGCCAGTGGGCCCCGAGGTTGCGTTCGAGGACGGGCTCGAACTCCGAGAACGGGCGGACCATGACCTGCTCGTGGAGGTCCTGCAGGGCGTCGATCACCGTCTGCGACACGAGGTCGGGCCGGGTGGAGAGGACCTGGCCGACCTTGATGTAGAGGGGGCCGAGCTGCTCGAGCGTCTGGCGCAGGGCCCGGGCCCGCTCCCGCTCGAAGTCCTCCGGGTCGGCCAGGCCGTTGCGGCTCCGCTGCCAGCGCAGCTTCGCCTCCCCCGCCAAGAGCTCGCCGAGGACGCCGGCCACCTCGAGCACCCGGTCCCGCTTCCTCACTGGTTCGATTCCCTCTGGGTCGGCTCCCGGTTTGGCACGGGTGCCACAATACGCCCGCTTTCCGCTACGGGAGCAGCCGGGCGCCGAAGTCGCCGCCGGGGTCGCGCCACACCGAATGGACGTGGTTGGCGCCGTTCTGGCGGTTGTCGAACTCGACGAGGAAGCGGGGGCCCTCGAGCCGGTAGTAGCGCGGCTGCCCGGCGGCCGCCCCGGTGGCGCCGGCCCAGGCGAAACAGAACGACGACAGGTCCTGGTCGAGCCGGGCCAGGTGCGGTTCGGCCAGGCCCTGCTCCAGGCGGCCGACGTACACGCTGGCCAGGGCCCGCAGCAGGGTCACCTGATCGGGACGCAGCGCCGCCGCCGGCAGGCCGCTGTTCCATGGCGGCTCCGGCCGCCGCTGTCGGGGGGACACCCCCCGGCCCCCCGGGCCGAGCCCGGCGACGTCGGAGACG
>JAUZEY010000391.1 GCA_030838785.1 Actinomycetota bacterium
CATCGAACGGAACCCCACCGTGAGCGCCCTGGTCGACGCCGGACACGACTACGGCGAGCTGCGAGGCGCCGAACTGCTCGGCAAGGTTGTCATCGTCGGCGACGTCCCCCGGACCGGCCACCATGACCCCGACCTGGAAACACCCGAGCGTCTCTTCTTCCGCAAGTACTTCGACCGGGACGAGCCCGTCCACGACAGCCGCCACGCCTGGCTCCGGCTGGTCCCGGACCAGGTGGTCAGCTGGGATTTCCGAAAACTGGCCCGATCCGCCAGCTAACGGGGGCGGTATGCCAGCCTTGAGGCGTGGTGCCGCCGGACGAACCCAGCCAGACCAGAGCCAAGATCCTCGAAGTGGCCGCCTCGCTGCTGGCCCGGTTCACCGTGTCCAAGCTCACCATGGAGGACGTCGCCCGCGCCGCCGGGATCGCCCGACAGACGATCTACAAGCACTTCAGCGGGAAGGACGACCTGCTCGCCGAGCTGTTCGTCCAGCAGATGGAGGTCAACCAGTACCCCGTCCTCCGAAAGCTGAACGACCCGCCCTCCCCCAAAGCCCTGCTCCGGCTGTTCATGACCGAGCTCAACCTCGCCCGCAGCTACGCCCTGTTCAACGAGGTCCTCGACCCCGCCGTCGGCCCCCGCATGGCCGAACTGGTCTTCAGCTCACCGAAGATGGCGCAAGCCCGCGAGTCCTTCTGGGTACCGCTCCTCGAGCAATACGAAACCGCCGGAGTTCTCCGGCCCGGGCTCGACCACCGGGCCGTCGTCCGGTGGATCACCTACCAGGAATTCTGGCTCCTCACCCACCCCACCGTCCTCTGCGAGAACGACGCCGAACTCACCGATTACATCCGTGAGTTCGTGATCGCCGCACTGGTGCGGGAACCGGCCAGCCCCACCCGCCTCCGTCGCCAAGCGCGGAAGGCGAAGGCCTGAACCGACCGGTCGCTCGCCGCGCCACCCGCCAGCAGCCGGGGGCGAACGAGCCTGACGGGCTGACCGGGGTCAATCCCAACGGCGGCGGCGTCGCCATGGCGAGCGCGCTGAATCAGCGTCGAGTACCGCCCGCCGACAGCACTACATCCGGTCGATCCGCAGTGCCGTGTGGCGAGCCAGCACCTCGTAGTCCGCATCCGTGTGCAGCAGCGGAATGTCCGCTCTGATCGCCACGGCTGCGATCAGGCAGTCGATCAACTTCCGGACGGTTTCACCCCGGCGGCGGCAGACCCGGAAGAGGGCGGCCGCCTCCTCGTAGTCCATCGCCCTGACGGGCACGATCGAGGCCCGGGCCAGCAACCGGCGCAGGTCGCTGAGATGGTGATCATCCCGGGCCCCGGCGAGCACTTCCATGCGGACCGGGTGACACGTAGCGAGATCCGCCTCGAGCAATTCATCGACCCGAACACAGGTCGGACTCCCGGTATCGCGCAGGAATTCCACCCACGCCGACGTATCGACCAGAATCACCCGGCCCGGCTGGCTCGCATCTCGTCGAGATCACCCTCCCAACCCGAGCCCCGCAGCCGGCGGGCCTCATCGACACCCAACGGTTCCGCCGCCAGCGTCCGCAAGGCGAAGTTCACCGCATCTCGCTTGGTCGAAAGCTGGTACCGCTCCATCACGGCCCGGCAGGCCTCATCGTCCAGATCGATGTTGGTGCGTGACATACACACAGCATACACCAACAGCCCGGACGGACTTCGGAGCGATTATGCACAGTGGCGAAAGGGGGTGCTTGAACTCTTGCGTGATTGGCAAGCGCTCAACGGCTAGACCTGCCGTTCCATGACCGAAGCTGCCAGCTCGTGCCAGACCAGCAAGGGTCAGTTCCAGGGTCAGTCAATCCCCCGCTGCCCTGACCTGCAGAAATAGTTACAACCTTGGCATTCGAGCAACTCAGGGTACCTCGTGGCCCCTGCCGGCACCCTATGCCCGCGCATGGCATGCAAGAGGTCGGGGGTTCAAATCCCCCTGGCTCCACCCCTGGCTCCACCGGAGAAAGCCCTCGTCAGAGGGCTTTTTTCATTTCCAGTGAAGTGATAGAGAAATATCGACGCAGCCAGGTTGAGGGTAGCGCCGGACCGGCCGGTGGTGGCCCTCGGTCACAGCCTCGGGTCGTTCCTCGTCAAGACTTACCTGCTCGACCATTCCGACCGCCTGTCCGCCGCCGTGCTGTTCCGGGACGGCCGACCCGATCCACATGGGTCTCGCCTGGCTGGACAAGCTCGTCACCCGCTACCGCGAGGCGGGACTCGACGTCACCACCCGCTACTACGACGGCGGCCGTCACGAGATGTTCAACGAGACCAACCGCGACGAAGTCCTGACCGACCTGCTCGCCTGGCTCGACGCCGTCTCCGGATGAGCGGCTGAACCCGTGAACGACCAACCGCCGAGCGGTGTGCCGGAGCAGCAGCGTTCGGCGCTCGACCCGTTGACCGACCTCTCGCGCCGGGTGGCCGAGGTCGTCCGGTCAGCAACCGTGAGCGGCCTGGCCCGAACTCCGAGTGCGGACCTGCTCACCCGCTACGCCGAGCAGGTCAGCGCCGCGCCCCGGCTGTGGGTCGAGCCGCTGCGCCGCATCGTCGACGAGCAGCGCCGGATGGCCGAGCTCATGGCCGCGTGGGCCAGACGGCACCAAGAGCTGGCCAACCAGCTGGCCGAGTCGGCGGAGCATCTCCGCCGACTCTCGGAGGAGGGTGCGGCCGTGGTCGACCCGATCCTCACGTACGCGGCGCGCGTCTCCGACGTGACGGATTCCTGGATCGACCTCCTCCGCCCCGGCGACGCATCCTGACTGGCCGAAGCCCAGGGGGCCTGGGTGCGTCAGTCGCGGGTGTTGTCGTTGAAGTAGCCCACGTAATCCGCCCGGAACCTGGTGAGCGGAGCGCTCAGGCAGTCGCCCTTCGTCTCGCGCACGACGTAGGTCCCGGAGAACTTCCGGCCCTCGAAGGCGCCCAGGCCGGCGGTGAAGTCATTGCGGATCGTCTTCACACCCTCGGCGGTGGGGATGTGGTGCAGGGCGTAGCCCTTCAGCACCGGATGGGCGCAGGTGCCGCTGTAGGAGATGTAGTGCTCGATGCCGATCGGCCCGGTCGCCTTGTAGCCCAGCGGGTCGCCACCGGAGCAGTTCTCCTGCCCGAGCGGCCCGACGTGGTTCACCGTGCCGGTAGTGTCGGTGGCCGAGAGGCCGGGCGAGACCTCCAGGACGTCGTAGCCGACGCACATGGGGCCGGGCTCGGCGGCCCGTGCCGGGGCCGCCGGAAGGGCTACCGAGGTGGTGAGCACAAGGACGGCCAGCGCGATCGAAGTGGTGCGCGCCATTCGGACTCCTCGGGTGGCATCGGAAACGGATTTCTCGCTAAGTTAATCACAACAAACTTAGGTTGCGCAAGTCTGCGTCAGCACCGTGGTACGGGTTCAACTTTAAGCTATGGCCAGCTAACATAGGGGCGCGTGATCGGCGCCGGGGGTCGGCGTCCGGCATCCCGGCTGGCGGCGGGCGCCCCCGTTGGTACCGCCAGCAAGTGCGCCGACTGGGACCACAAGGTTCTCTAACCGTGGACCTGGGCGAGATGGCCGACCGGATCGAGATCCGGGAGCTGACCGCCCGCTACAACACCGCCATCGACGACGGCCGACTCGACGATTACCTGGAGACCTTCACCGTCGGCGCCTCCTTCGAGGTGTCCGGGGTCCCCGCCGCCAAAGGCGCCGCCGAGATCCGTGCCCTCGTTGCGGCCATCCCCTGGGGTCACGTGCACGCCGCCACGGATTCCGTCATCGACATCCGCGGCGACACGGCGACACAGCAATGCACGCTGCTGGTGATCCGCCGCAGCAGGGACAAAGGCGAGCAGTCGGTCCTGGCCACCGGCCGTTACATCGACGACCTCGTGCGCACAGTAGACGGCTGGCGCTTCAGCGCCCGGCGCGCCGACCTCGACATCTCGCTGCCGACGATGGTTGGTCTCCTCAGCCCCAGCCAGGAGGCCGCGCAATGCTGACCGCGACCGACCTCCGGCAACCCAGGCGTAGCCAAGAGAAACCGAACCGGCCACTCCCCTCCTACGACTACAGCATTGCGCAGGGCCGTCCGCCGCTCCGAGCCTGGTGGCAACAGCGCCTCGAACGCTGGCGCCCCCCTCTTCGCACTCGCTGAACCCGGGCTCCCGGCGCTGAGGACGACCCGATTCGGGCGCGCCTCGGATGCCGTCGGCGGTCGCAGGGTCGGGTCAGGATGACCTCTTGCGGCCCCCGCAAGCGCTCAACGGTCGTACCGGGCGAGTTCGACCGTTTCCATCACTGAGGCTGCCAGCGCGTCCGTCGGCACCGTCGTGGGGCTCCGACCGGATCTCGACGCCCTCCGGTTGGCAGGCGAGGTCGCTTCCGGAATTTGGGCGATTTTCGGAAGCAAGGGCGGTATGCTGGTGGTATGAGCTTGACCGATGATGTGCGGGCCGCGGAGGCGGCGGTTCTCGATCTGATCGACTTGGACGTCGCCACGCGCGACCCGACGGTCAGTCCGCAGCTGCGTCGGCGGTTGACACTCATGTGTCAGCGTCGGGAGGAAGGGCTTCCCGGTGTGCGGCTCTCGGTCGCGGCCGGTCTCCTTGGCCTTTCGGAACGTACGGTCAGGGACTGGGCGGCGCGTGGGCCCCTGGATTTGGTGCCGGGCGCCAAGCCGGCACGGGTGTCGACGACTTCCCTCGCCCGCGTGGTCCCCGTGGTGAAGCAGCTGCAGGACGCAGGGCAGGACCGGGATCTGCTCCGGGCACTGGTCGAGCGGTTGGAGGACGAGCGGGTGCGGTCGCTTCCCCGCGTGAAGAAGTCGCTGAAGCAGATGGAACGGGGCGACTACGAACTCCTCTCGAGTGCCGACCTCTGACCGCAGCCGGGTTCCGGGTCGGCTGGACGCCGCTGGGTCGCCAGGCCGCCGGCCGATTACGGGGTCGCGTCGAAGCCGCGTTCGTGGCCGCGGTCGAGGCACTAGAGCGCGTCGGATGTGACGCCGCCGGCTATCGCCTCTCGGGCGACGGCGTCGACCGGCTGTGCGTCGTCCACCTCTGGGGAGAATGGCGCCTGCTCCTCGCCTTCCCCGAGCCAGACGTTGCCGTCATCATCGATATCGGCGAGCACCTTGCCCACGACCCCGGCCGGGACATCTACCAGCGCCTCTACGAGGCCGTCGCCATGGACCCTCCCGACGCAGTGCGCGAGAAGCCGCCGTGCTGCAACGAAGCCGGCCCGCCAGCCGACGCGGCCCAGGTCGACCGCCTCCGCGACGCCTTCAAAGAACTGGTCAAGCCGCGCCGCCGACGGTAAGGAGGG
>JAUZEY010000444.1 GCA_030838785.1 Actinomycetota bacterium
CAGGAGGGCGACGCTCTCCAGCGCCAGCCGGGGGCAGACGGCGTCGGCCCCGTAGCCGAGCAGGCAGGCGACGGCGGCCACGTCGCGGGCGTCGCCGGTGTCGACGATCACCGAGGCCTCGGACCGCGTCCGGGCGGCGATCAACCGGTGGTGGACCGCGCCGGTGGCCAGCAGGCCCGGGACCGGGGCCCGCCCCGGGCCGATGCCGGTGTTGGACAGCACGACGACGGCCACCCCCCGCCGCACCGCCGCCTCCGCCTCGTCGGCCAGACGGCCGATGGCCGCGCCAAGGCCCGCCGGGCCGTCGGCAACGGCGAAGGTGGCGTCGAGCCGCACGGCGGGGAACGGCGCCCGGTCCGGGTCGAGGAGGTGCTCGACGGCGTCGGGATAGAGGAAGAACGTCGCCATCTCCAGCAACCGGGCGGCGGCCGGCCCTTCGCTGAGCAGGGGCTGGCGGGGCCCGAGGCACGTCCGCAGCGACATGACCATCCGCTCCCGGAGATGGTCGATGGGCGGGTTCGTGACCTGGGCGAAGCGCTGCTTGAGGAAGTGGTGGACGAGGCGGGGCCGGGTGGCCACCGCCGCGAACGGCGTGTCGTCGCCCATGGAGAAGGTCGGCTCCTTGGCGTCGGTGGCCATCGGCTTGAGGACCATGGCCACCTCCTCCTTGTTGACCCCGAAGGCCGCCTGGGTGCGGGTGATCTCCTCCTCGTCGGCCAGCTCCGACAGCGGTGTCCCGATGGGGAACGGGCACAGCCCGTCGTAGGCCCACCGGGAGTATGGCGCCCGCGACGCCAGCGTCCCCTTGATGACGGCGTCGGACACGAACCCGCCCCCGTCGGGATCGACGCACAGCATCTGCCCGGGGCCGAGGCGGCCGCGGCGCACCTTGCCGTGACCCGCCACCGGCACCGCCCCCACCTCGGAGGCGCAGACCACGAAGCCGTCGTCGCAGAGCTGGAAGCGCAGCGGGCGGAGCCCGTTGCGGTCGAGAGCGGCACCCGCCCGGCGGCCGTCGGTGAAGATGAGGCCGGCCGGCCCGTCCCACGGCTCGGCCAGGCAGGCGTGGTAGCGGAAGAAGTCCCGGACCTCGGGCCGGAGGTCGCGCCGGCTCTCCCAGGCCTCCGGCACCAGCATGGCCAGGGCGTGGCGGATGTCGCGGCCGCCCCGGACCAGCAGCTCGACGGCGACGTCGAGTTTGCCGGAGTCGGAATCCTCGGGGTCGAGCAGCGGGGAGAAGAGCGCCTCGGGGCCGAGGCCGGCGTCCTCGGTGCCGAGCCGGCCCCGGCCGGCCATGCGGTGCTCGTTGCCGCAGAGGGTGTTGATCTCGCCGTTGTGGCACAGGTACCGGAACGGCTGGGCCCGCTCCCAGGCCGGGGTCGTGTTGGTCGAGAACCGGGAGTGGAACACGCACAGGGCGGCGTCGAAGTCGGAGGCGGCGAGGTCGGGATAGAAGCCCGACAGCCCGTCGCTCATCACCAGCGCCTTGTAGACGACGGTGGCGAAGGACCAGCTGGCGAAGTAGTGGCGCACGCCGGCGGCCCGGCAGGCCGCCTCGGCCCGGCGCCGGGCCCGGAAGCAGCGCCGCTCGGCCTCCGCCGAATCCGCGCCCCCTTCGGACGGGAGGGCGAGGATGGCCTGGGTGAAGTACGGGGCGTTGCGCTGGGCGGCCGGCCCGAGCAGGGCCTCGTCGGTCGGAACGGGCCGCCACCCGAGGAGGACGAGGTCCTCGGCGGCGCAGGCGTCGGCCACGGCCTGCTCGGCTGCCTTGCGGGCGGCGTCGTCGGCGGCGTCGAGGAAGGCGGTCACGACGCCGAGCGGCGGCGCTCCGACGCCGGTGCCATTCCCACCGGGCACGGCCAGGCCCGCCTCCCGGGCGACCCGGGCGAAGAAGGTCTGCGGGACCGGCACGAGGATCCCGGCGCCGTCGCCGGAGACGCCGTCGGCGGCCACCGCCGCCCGATGGCGGACGCAGGCCAGCCCCACGAGGGCCGAGTCGAGAAGGGCGCGGCTGGCCCGTCCCTCGACGTCGGCCACCAGCCCGATGCCGCAGGCGTCGCGGTCGAACCGGGCGGCGGGCGCGTTCGGATCACGGAAGCGGCTCATGGGGACCTCTCGTCGTCGTCGGCGGGTCCGAGCGCGAAAAAAGCGCCGTCCCTGCACCTCTGGCGGTTGGGACGACGCCACTGTCGCAACCCCATTATACCCGTCCGCCCTCAGGCACCTGCCTCGAGGAGATCGCCGAACGACTCAGCGAGGCACTCCATCAGTCCCGCCGGGTCGGTCACCGCCGCCGGGTCGAGGTTCACGCCCAGGTGCAGGCGCTCGTCGCAGGTCAGGAGCGTGAAGTTCACTGCGCAGCCCACCCTCGGCCCCATCGGCCAGCTGGCCTCGACCGGCGCGCCGGCCATGAACCGGCCAGCCCGCAGGCCGGGGACGATGGAGGTGGCGAAGTCGACCGTACGGGCCTGGGCCCGCAGCGCCGGGATGAGCACCGACGCCGGGAGGAGGCTGATCAGCCCGGCCAGCCCTTCGGCCATGCTGAGACCCGGCTCCGCCGCCACGGCGGCCAGCGACCGGCTGACGGTCGCCAGCCGCTTGGCCGGGTCCTTCGGCCCCAGGGGAACGACGACCCGGGCGGGGGCGAAGCGGTTCCCGCCCACCGCCAGGGCGGCCGGGGCCGGGCCGCCGGGCCCGGCGCTGGCCCGGAGGCTGAGGGGGATCGCCATCCGCAGGGCGTCGCAGGGCGCGCCCATCCGCTCGTGGTAGGCGAGGAGGCCACCGGTGACCCCGGCCACGAAGACGGCGTTCCGGCTGGCGCCGAAGGTCCGGGCGGCTTGGCGGACGGTCCCGAGGTCGAAGCTGTCGGTCTCGAAGCGGCGGGCCAGCGACCGGCCCACCATGAGCGGCGACAGGGCACCGCCCGACACCACCACCTGGTCGGCCACCGACCGGGCCGTGCGCCGGGCCCGATCGGCCAATTCCCGCAGGTCGTCGCCGGTGGCCCCCGGCAGGGTGGCTGCCATCTCGAAGCTCCGGCGGGCGGCGGACATGCCCTGGCCGAACCGGTAGGCCAGGGAGCCGCCGACCTCGCCGAGGGGGGCGGCGATCCGCTCCACCAGGCCCCAGGGGCTGTCCCGCTCGGGCGGGACATCCTGGTAGCCGTACCAGCCGCCCGGCCCGGCGGTGCCCAGGTGGCTCGGTGAGAAGATCTCGGGGTGGCGCCAGATGAGCGGGTCCACGTCCGGCGCCGGCGGCGGAGCGCGCCCGTCGCCGGACGCGGGCGGGGTCCGCTCCAGCAGGCTCCGCAAGAGGCGCATGCCGCCGACCCCGTCAGTCAGGGTGTGGTGGAGCCGCTGCAGCACCGCCGCCCGTCCACCGGCCAGGCCCTCGACCACGGTCAGCTCCCACAGCGGCCGGGCCCGGTCGAGGGGCATGGCCGCCAGTTGGGCGGCCAGGTCGAGGAGCTGACGCTGCTCCCCCGGCGGCGGGAGCGACAGGCGGCGGAGGTGGTAGCCGATGTCGAAGTCCGGGTCGTCGGCCCACTGGGGCGGGGCGAGCCCGAGCGGCGGGCGGGCCACCCGCTGCCGCAGCGGCGGGAAGGAGTCGATCGCCCGCTCCAGGCCCGCCCGGAGGCGATCGGGGTCGGGCGCCGACTCGAGCAGGGTGATGTTGGTGAAGTCCGTCCGCAGGCACGGATCGGACTCCACGGCCCACATGATGGCCTCGGCATCGTTCATCCTGGCGACGGCCATCCTGGAATTCTGCCGCATTTCTGGTCGGCTCTGCCGACCCCGCCCGGCTCCGCCGGGCTCCTCCGAGCGGGGCTTCGCCCCGCCGGCCGTGGTCGGTGAACGCTGGGTGGCGCGTTTTACCCCAGACGCGAATGAACCCCGGTAGTGACCGGGGTCCATTCGATTTTCGGAGTGTCGCCCCTAGCTAGCCCGGGTGTTCCGGTTGGCCCGCAGGGCCACGACCTCTTCGGCCACGTTGTTGGGGACAGGCTCGTAGCTCGAGAACTGCATCGTGTACGCCGCCCGGCCCTGGGTCTTGGAGCGGACGTCGGTGGCGTAGCCGAACATCTCGGCCAGCGGCACGAAGGCCGCCACCACCCGGGCGTTGCCCCGGAGGCTGATGCCCTCGACCCGGCCCCGCCGGCTGGAGAGGTCACCCACCACATCACCGAGGAAGTCCTCGGGCGTGACGACCTCGACGGCCATGACCGGCTCGAGCAGGATCGGCTTGGCCTTGCGGATGGCCTCCTTGACGCCGATGGCGCCGGCCAGCTCGAAGGCCATCTGCGACGAGTCGACGTCGTGCGCCGAGCCGTACACCAGCGACACCTTCAGGTCGATGACCGGGTAGCCGGCCAGGGTCCCCTGGTTGAGGGCGCCGGCGATGCCGTGCCCCACCGCCGGGATGTACTCCTTGGGGATGACGCCGCCGGTGATCTTGTCGACGAACTCGAAGCCGGCGCCCGGGTTGGGCTCGATGTCGAGGACGACGTGGGCGTACTGGCCCCGTCCGCCGGACTGCTTGACGTGCTTGTAGTCGACCTTGTGCACCGTGGCGGTGACGGTCTCCCGGTAGGCGACCTCGGGGTGACCGACGTTGGCGACCACCTTGAACTCCCGGCGCATGCGGTCGACCAGGATCTCGAGGTGCAGCTCGCCCATGCCGGAGATGACCGTCTGGTTGGTCTCCTTGTCGCTCTTCACCCGGAAGGTGGGGTCCTCCTCGGAGAGGGCGGCGAGGGCCTTGGACAGCTTGTCCTGGTCGTCCTTGCTGGCCGGCTCGACGGCCACGGAGATGACCGGCTCGGGGAAGACCATCTTCTCGAGGATGATCGGGGCGTCGACGGCGGAGAGGGTGTCGCCGGTGGAGGCGTCCTTCAGGCCGACGAAGGCCACGATGTCGCCGGTCCGGATCTGGGTGACGTCCTCCCGGCTGTTGGCGTGCATCTTGAGGATGCGGCCCACCCGGTCCTTACGGCCCTTGGTGGCGTTGAAGACGGAGTCGCCGGAGGACAGCTTGCCGGAGTACACCCGGACGTAGGACAGGCGGCCCACGTAGGGGTCGGTCTGGACCTTGAACATCACGCCCGAGAAGGGCTCGTCGTCGTCGGGGTGGCGGACGACGGGCTCGCCGGCCGGGGTCTCTCCGGTGACGGCGGGGATGTCGGCCGGGGACGGGAGGTAGTCGACGACGGCGTCGAGCAGGGGCTGGACGCCCTTGTTCTTGAAGGCGCTGCCGCAGAAGACGGGGACGAGCTTGCCCATGACGACGCCCGTCCGGAGACCGGCGTGGAGCTGGTCGACCGTCAGGTTGTCGTTCTCGAAGTAGTAGTCGAGGAGCTCCTCGGAGGTCTCGGCGACGGCCTCGACGAGGGTGTGGCGGGCGGCCTGGGCCCGCTCGAGCAAGTCGGCCGGGATGGGCTGGCGCTCGAAGTCGACGCCGGTGGTGGTGGGCGTGCCCCACACCAGGGCGGTCATGGTGACGAGGTCGATGACACCGGAGAACTGGTCCTCGGCGCCGATCGGCAGCTGGACGGGGATGGCTGAGATACCGAGTCGGGAGCCCAGCATCTCGAGGCAGCGGTCGAAGTCCGCGCCCACCCGGTCCATCTTGTTGACGAAGACGATGCGGGGCACGCCGTACTTGTCGGCCTGCCGCCAGACGGTCTCGGTCTGGGGCTCGACGCCGGCCACGGCGTCGAGGACGGCCACGGCCCCGTCGAGGACGCGCAGGGAGCGCTCCACCTCGACCGTGAAGTCGACGTGGCCGGGGGTGTCGATCAGCTGGATGGTGTGGCCCCGCCACTCGGTGGTGGTGGCAGCGGAGGTGATGGTGATCCCCCGCTCCTGCTCCTGCTCCATCCAGTCCATGGTGGCGGCGCCGTCGTGGACCTCGCCGATCTTGTGGCTACGGCCGGTGAAGAACAGGATGCGCTCGGTCGTCGTGGTCTTTCCCGCGTCGATGTGCGCCATGATCCCGATGTTGCGGGTCTTGGCCAGGCGGGCGGCGGTCGTGCTCACTGATGCTCCTTCAACGGTCGCGTGGGGCGGGCGCGAACGGCGCCCGCTTTTTCGATCGGGATCCTGCGGAAAGCCAGAGAGGGAATCGACACCTCTCACCCCAGACTTGAGAGGTTTGTCCGGAGATCACTGGCCGCACCTGTAACTACAGCGTGCCCGCGCCGGGTATTCCCCGCTTGCCCTATTTGTGCCCCTTTGTCACTCCGTACGCAAATTGTTGCGTTACACAACCGTTGGTGCTAACAACCATGTTGTTCGCTGGGGGTCGGGAGCACTGAGATGACAGCAGCGCACTGACGAACGCTTCCTTGTCCGCTAACGCCTCGGCCTGGGGTCGGGGACCAAGGAGGTACTGCATGCGCAAACTGCTCACCGTGCTGGCCGGAGCCGCCCTGACGGTTGGCTTGGCCGCGCCGGTGTGGGCTGACACCAAGTCCCACCCGGCCGACCAGCCGATCACCGCCATGGACAAGGACGGCCGCGGCCACGGCGGCGGTGACCACCATGGAGGTGGCGGCCATCGTGAAGGTGGCGGCCATCGTGAAGGCGGCGGCCACTGGGAAGGGCACCGGGACCACGATGGCGGCGGCCACCGTGACCGTGACCACGACGGCGGTCGCTATCGCCACAACTACAACTACGGCGGTTACTACGGCTGCGGCTACTACGGCTGCGGCAACTCCTACGACTACGGGTACTACGGCGGCGGCTACGACCGTGACGACTACTGCGGTTACCACGGGCCCCGTTATGACGGGCGTTGCGACTGTTACCACCGTGACACCCGTTGCGACCGTTACGGCGGTGGCTCCTACGGGCGCTACGACCGCGGTTGCGACTGCTACTACCGGTCGAACGGGTCGTCGTACGGCTACCGGCCCTACGCCGTCGGCTCACCTGACGCCTCACCTGCCCCTGCCGCCAACCCTGCCCCTGCCGCCGAGAGCCCCAGTCCCCAACCGCAGCCGGCCACGGCCTACTAAGTAGCCAGCGCCGTCCGACCGCTGTCGCCCGGAGGGGGCGACGAGGAGCCTGCTGCAGGTGCTCCCCGTCGCTCCCTTCGTCGCGTGCGTCGGGGGCGGCTCGTGAACCTCTCGAGCACCGGTGCGTGACGGGAGTCCCGGGTACTTCTGGGGTATTTGTCACTCTGTGCGCAATTGGTTGCAATGGCTAACTAGTTCTGGTACATCTCGTTGTGTTCGCTGGGGGTCATGCGGCAGGGCAAGCAGTACACAGCGTGTTGACGGACACCTTTCCGAGTCGTGCGAACACCCCGGGTGCCCCGGGGCGAGGAGGGTGTGAATGCGCAGGATTGCAATCATCATGGCTGGGGCTGCGCTCGCGTTGGCCCTGGTCGGGCCGGCGGTTGCCGGCGCCACTGACAAATCCACACACAGTGCGGCGATCACCGCCCAGAGCAATGCGCTCGACGCCCCCATCACCCCTCAGGGCAACGGCCACCACCGTGGTGGAAACCACGAAGGTCACGAGGGCCGGGAACGCCACGACCGCGGCAGCTACCACCGCGGCGGAAGCTGCTACGGCTGCTACGGCTATGGCAGCCGCTGCGACCGTTACGGCTGCGGCTACCGGTACCCGTACTACGGCTACTACGGCGGTGGGTACGGCTGCAATTACGACTACCCGTGCGGCGAGCCCCGCCAGTACGACTGCACCAGGTACCGCGGGCCCGACGGCAAGGCCGCCCAGGACCCGCAGTGCAAGTGGGACGACAAGTGCCAGTGCTCCTACCACTCGTCCCAGCCGCCGTCGGGGTCGGAGTCCCAGCCCCCGCCGGACCAGAACACTCAGCCCGCGCCCAATCAGGGGCCCCCGCCGGACCAGGGCATGCAGCCCGCCCCGGACCAGGGCCAGCAGCCTCCGCCGAACCAAGGTGGCGGAGAGCCTCGCCCCTACTGAGGCTGAGGGAACGCAGCACGACCTGATTCACGAGTAGGGCCGAGGGAAGCGGCGGGGCGATCCCCCGCCGCTTCTCCTTGCCTTCAGGCGATCGCGCCCGCCGAGCGGAGCTTGGCCAGCTCCGCCTCGGACAGGCCCCAGTCGGTGAGCGCCTCGTCGGTGTCGGCGGCCGGAGCGGACGGCGGCCGGGAGATCTCCCCCGGCGTCCGGCTGAAGCGGGGCGACGGCGCCGGCTGGACGACCCCGGCCACCTCGACGAACGTGCCCCGGGCCTGGTTGTGGGGGTGCGAGGGCGCCTCTTCGATGCTGAGCACGGGGGCGAAGCAGACGTCCGTCCCCTCCATGATCCGGCACCACTCGTCGCGGGTCTTCTCCCTGAAGACAGCGGCCAGCCGCTCCTTCAGGGCCGGCCACTGCTGCCGGTCCATCTGGTGGGGTAGCTCCTCGCCGTCGAGTCCGGTGAGGCGGAGGAGCTCGGCGTAGAACTGGGGCTCGATGGAGCCGATGGAGACGTACTGCCCGTCCGCAGTTTCGTAGGCGTCGTAGAAGTGGGCGCCCCCGTCGATGATGTTGGTGCCCTTCTCCAGGTCCCACAGCCCGAGGGCCCGCATGCCGTGGACCATGGCCATGAGCGTGGCGGTGCCGTCGACCATGGAGGCGTCGACGACCTGGCCCTGCCCCGACTCCCTGGCTTCGAGGAGGCCGCAGACCACGCCGAAGGCGAGCAGCATCCCGCCGCCGCCGAAGTCGCCCACCATGTTGATCGGGGGAACGGGCTTCTCTCCCGGCCGGCCGAAGTGGGCCAAGGCGCCGCCGAGTGAGATGTAGTTGATGTCGTGGCCCGCCATCGAGGCGTAGGGCCCGTCCTGTCCCCAGCCGGTCATACGCCCGTAGACGAGTCGGGGGTTGCGGGCCAGGCAGGCATCGGGGCCGATCCCGAGCCGCTCGGCGACGCCGGGCCGGAAGCCCTCGATCAGGGCGTCGGCGCTCTCGACCAGCCCGAGGGTGAGCTCGACGGCGTCGGGGTGCTTGAGGTCGACGCCGACCGACCGGCGACCCCGGTTGAGGACGTTGGCCGGAACGGCGTCGACTCCCCGGGCGCCGGTGGGTCGTTCGAGGCGGATGACGTCCGCCCCCATGTCGGCCAGCATCATGCAGGCGAACGGGCCGGGGCCGATCCCGGCGATCTCGATGATGCGGTATCCCTTGAGCGGTCCCATGGGGCCGAAGGCTAGCTTTCGACTTCGTGCGGATCGCCACTTGGAACGTCAACTCCCTCAAGGCCCGGCTGCCCCATGTCGAGCAGTGGCTGGAGTACGCCCGGCCCGACGTCCTGTGCATGCAGGAGACCAAGCTGGCCGACGAGGCCTTCCCCGTCATGCCCTTCAACGCCCTGGGCTACGAGGTCGCCTTCCACGGCGAGGGCCGCTGGAACGGGGTGGCCATCGCCTCCCGGGTCGGGCTCGACGACGTCGTGGCCGGGTTCCACGAAGGCCCCGAGGAAGGACCGGCCGAGGCCCGGCTGATGTCGGCGACCTGCTCCGGGGTGCGGGTGTCGAGCCTCTACGTCCCCAACGGCCGGGAGGTGGGGACCGAGCACTACGACCGCAAGCTGGAGTGGCTGGCCGGTGTGCATCGCTGGCTGGCCGCGACCCACAAGCCGTCGGAGCTCCTGGCCCTGTGCGGCGACTTCAACATCGCCCCCACCGACCGCGACGTCTACGACCCGAAGAAGTTCGTGGGCGCCACCCACGTGAGCGGGCCGGAGCGCGACGCCCTGGGAGCGCTGCAGGAGTGGGGCCTGGTCGACGGCTTCCGACTCCTCTACGACGACGACCGGCTGTTCACGTGGTGGGACTACCGGGCCGGCGACTTCCACTCCGGTCGGGGCATGCGCATCGACCTCATGCTGCTGTCCGAGCCGTTGGGCGAGAAGGTGACCTGGGGCCTCGTCGACCGCAACGCCCGCAAGGGCAAGCAGGGCGTCCCGTCCGACCACGCGCCGGTCCTGCTCGACTTCGACCTGTGAGGTGACGACGGCCGGATCGGGCGTCGACGGGGCGCTGCGCCGCCGGGCGGCGGCGTGGCCGGTAGCCCGACTCGGGACGGTCGGTGCCGACGGCCGCCCGCACCTCGTCCCCTGCTGCTTCGCCCTCGACCGCGACGTCGCCTACTCCGTCGTCGACCACAAGCCGAAGCGCTCGACCGCCCTCCGCCGCCTCGACAACATCCGGGCCAACCCGACGGTGTGCCTCCTCGTCGACCACTACGAGGAGGACTGGAGCGCGCTGTGGTGGGTACGCCTCGACGGCACCGCCCGGTTGCTCACGGAGGGGCCCGAGCACGAGGGCGCCATCGCCCTGCTCCGCGCCAAGTACGCGCAGTACCGCGCCACTCCCCCGTCCGGCACTGTCGTGGCCATCGACGTGCATTCCTGTCGGACGTGGGCCGCCGGACCCTAGGACCGGCCCGTGGGCGGGCACGCTTCACCGTCGGATGCGCGATCCATCCGGCTGGATCGGACGGATCGCGCATCCGAACTTGAGCGGCGGGCGGAGTCGAAGGCGGTGCGGAATCGCGTGGTGATTTCCGACTGGATCGCTTTGGGGGCGTAGGACCGACGGCGGTAGATCTCCTCGTAGCGGGCCAGCAGGTCGGGCCGGACGTCGGCCAGCCAGCGGAGGTATTCCTCCCGGACGCCGGGCCGGAGATGCAGCACGATCGGCGTGGCCGACTCCACGCCCGCCTCGACCAGCGCCTTGGCCAGCGCCTCGAGTTGGGCCGGGCTGTCGGAGATGCCGGGCAGGATGGGCGCGGCCAGGACCCCGGTGGGCACGCCGGCTTCCCGGAGGCGGGCCAGCGCCTCCAGTCGCCGCCGGGGATGGGGCGTGCCTGGCTCGCTCAGCTTCCAGACCTCGTCGTCGACCGTCCCGACCGAGAACGCCGTGTGCACCTTGGTCTGCCGGGCCGCCTCGGCCAGCACGTCGAGGTCCCGCAGGATGAGCGTCGACTTGGTCAGGATCGAGAACGGGTTGCGGGCCTCGCCCAGAACCTCCACGAGCCCCCGGGTGAGCCGGTACTTCCCCTCGCAGCGCTGATACGGATCCGTGTTGGTTCCCATGGCGATGAGGTCGCCCGCCCACCGCTTCGCCTGCACCTCCGCCCGGACCCGCTCGACCGCGTTGACCTTGACGACGATGCGCCGCTCGAAGTCCCGCCCCGTATCCAGATTCAGGTACTCGTGCGTCGGCCGAGCAAAGCAATAGGGGCACGCATGACTGCAGCCCCGGTAGGCGTTTATGGTGTAGCGGAAGGACATGCGGGACTGCGGGGGGACGGGGTTGATGACCCGCTGGGCGCGGACTTCGAGGAACTCGAGGTCGCGGAATTCGCCATGGCCGGCGCGCCAGGTCGGCGGTTCTTCGGCGAAGAGGGGCTGCTGGGCAGCGGTCTCGTCGGCGAGGCGCCAGCGGAGCTGGGCCCGTGCCGCTTCGGATGCCCTGGCCATGAGCCAGAGTGTAGTCGAACGTATGTTCGCTGTCGAGCGGGTCAGGAGGCGGCGAGGCGGTTCCGGACCAGGGTCGAGACGACCTTGCCGTCGGCCCGGCCGGCGACCTTGGCCGTGACGGCCTTCATGGCCGGGCCCATGGCCGCCAGGCTGGAGAAGCCGCCCTCGGCGAGGGCCTCGGTGACGAGGGCATCGAGCTCTTCGGAGGACAGGGCGGCGGGGAGGTAGACGGCGAGGACGCCGGCCTCGGCCAGCTCCCGATCGGCCCGGTCGGCCCGGTCGGCGGCCCGGAAGGCCTCGGCGGCCTCCTCCCGCTTCTTCACCTGCTTGGCCAGGACCTTGAGCACGTCGTCGTCGTCGAGGTGCCGGGCCTCCTTACCCGACACGGCCGCTTCCTTGATCCCGGCCAGGGCCATGCGCAGGGCCGAGGTGGCCAACTCGTCGCGGCGCTTCATGGCTGCGGTCAGGTCGACGCGAATCTGGTCGGCCAGCATGGGTGTCCTCCGCTCCCGGTCAGCCGCTCTGGTTGGGGCCGACCCGGTCGAGGCTGATGCGCAGGAGGACCCGGCGCTCGCGCTCCATGGCCGCCCGGTACTCATCCCAGTCCGGGTGTTCGCCAGCTACCCGCCGGTAGTACTCGACGAGCCCGTTCATGGCGTCGGGGAGCGACACGATCGCCGCCCGCCCGTCGACGAGCACCCACTGCCCGTAGAAGCCGTCGCTCATGACGCACAGCGACGCCCGGGGGTCGCGGCGCAGGTTCTTCGTCTTCATCGCCGTCTCCCGGGTGC
>JAUZEY010000550.1 GCA_030838785.1 Actinomycetota bacterium
CCTCGCCAACGCCATCGCCGCCCTGACCGGAACCCGAATCCGCCGGCTTCCTCTCGGCCGGTCGGTCAAGATCCACTAGAAAGGACACGAGAACCCATGCCTGACCCCAACATCACCCCCAGCGAGAACGGTCCGTACCTCGTCTCAGGCCCGGTGCGCCTCACCGACGTCGACGGCCGCGAGATCCCGCATCCCGACCCCATGGCGCTCTGCCGCTGTGGCGGTTCCGCCAACAAGCCCTTCTGCGACGGGACGCACCTCACGATCGACTTCGACGGCACATTGGCCAACTAGCCGTCCGTGGACAAGCGTCCGCTCGGCCCGTTCTCGGTATCGCCCATCGGCTTCGGGGCCATGCGGCTGACCGGGCCGAACGTCTTCGGGCCGCCCCGCGACCGGTCCGACGCCGTCGCCGTGCTGAGGGAGGCCGTCGAACGTGGGGTGGACCACATCGACACCGCCCAGTACTACGGCCCCGATGTGGTCAACGAGCTCATCCGGGAAGCACTCCATCCCTATCCCCCCGGGCTCGTCCTGGTCAGCAAGGTCGGTGCCGGGCGGGACCGGGATGGCGGCGTCTCAACCGACGACGAACCCCACCAGCTTCGCCGCGGCATCGAAGAGAACCTCCGAACCCTCGATGTCGACGCCCTTCCCGTCGTCAACCTCCGCCTCATGCGAGACACCGGACCGGACGCCTTCTTCGACGACCAACTCGACGCCATGATCTCCGCCCGGGACGACGGTTTGATCACTGCGATCGGCCTCAGCAACATCACGCTCGCCCATCTGCTCCACGCCGTGCGGTTCACGGAGGTGGCCTGCGTGCAGAACGCCTACCACCTCGCCAACCGCCTCTCCCAACCCGTGGTCGAGGAGTGCACCCGACGGGGAATCGCCTTCGTGCCCTTCGCCCCGCTGGGCTTCGGTCAGTCCGGCCCGGACTCCGTTCTCGGCCGGCCTCAGGTCGTCCGGGAGGCGGCGCGATTGGACGTCACACCGGCACAGGTCGCCCTGGCCTGGACCTTGACTGCTTCCCCCAACGTCCTGCTCATCCCCGGCACTTCTTCGTTGGAGCATCTGCGGGAGAACCTGGCGGTAGCACACGTCCACCTTGACGCTGAAGCGGTCAGCCGGCTCTCGGCGATGAAGGCGGGAACGTCATGACCTTCACCGTCGACATCCACCACCACATCCTTCCCGACTTCTTCTGGCGGGCCACCAACGAGGCCGACAATCCGGTGGGCGGGATCACCCCGCCGCCGTGGTCAGCGGCGGCGGCACTGTCGTTCCTCGACGACGCCGGCATCGACGTCGCCGTCACCTCCATCAGCACCCCCGGTGTGCACACCGGCGACGACGCCGCGGCCCGGGCGCTGGCCCGGCGCTGCAACGAGTTCTCCGCCGAGCTCGTCAAGGACCACCCCGGGCGCTTCGCCGGCTTTGCCTGCCTTCCGCTGCCCGACGTCGACGGTGCGCTCCTGGAACTGTCCTACGCCCTCGACGAGCTGAACCTCGACGGAGTCGTCCTGTTCAGCAACGCCGGCGGTGTCTATCTCGGGGACCGAAGGCTGTGGCCCCTCTTCGAGGAGCTGCAACGCCGGCGGGCCGTCGTGTTCGTGCACCCCAACGCCTCACCGGACCCCAGCGCCCACCGGCTCGGCCTGCCCGACTCGCTCATCGACTTCACCGCCGACACCACCCGGGCCATCGCCCAGCTGCACTACAGCAACACCTTCGCCCGCACCGGCGATGTGAAGTACATCTTCTCGCACGCCGGCGGAACCGTGCCCTACCTCGCCGGCCGGTTCGGGATCGTCGACGACATGGGCATCATTCCCGGCGGAGACGACCGACCCAGCGCGGCCGAGACGTTCCGCCACCTGTACTTCGACACCGCGCTGTCGTGGAGCGACCCTGTCCTGACGATGCTGCGCTCCGTCGTCGGACTGGACCGTGTGGTCTTCGGCTCCGACTACCCCTACCTCCGTCGCGATCTGGCGGTCGGCTGTCGCCGGCACATCGAGAACAGCGCAGTCCTGAGCGACTCCGAGCGAGCGTCGATCCTCGGGTTGACTGCGGCGGAACTGATCCCCCGCCTCGCGCCGGCCGCCCGAGATGGCTCAGTAAGGTGACCACATGGACCTTTCGGATCTCTATCGGAGCGGCCACGATCGGGTCAGTGAGCGGGTCGCCCGGCTGGCGCCCGAACAGCTGGCGGCCACCGTCCCCGGCACGCCGTTGTGGAGTGTCGCTGAGCTCGTAGCCCATGTCACCGGGGTCGCCTCCGATGCGCTCCACATCCGGCTGGTCGCCGCCGGGGCCCCCGAATGGACTGCTGCCCAGGTGCTCCAACGGGCGGGCCGGCCCATCGCCGAGGTGCTGGACGAGTGGCGGGAGTGCGTGGCGAAGCTCGACCCGCTGGGCGAACCAGGGGTGGTCCGCGACCTGCTGATCCACGAAGCGGATCTCTCTGGCGCCCTCGGCGTGGCCGACGCCCCGCCTACCGAGGCAGTGGCGTGGGTCTTGGACTTTGCGCTGGGCGACCTCGGGCGGAGGATCGACGAGGCCGGCTTGCCCGGGCTCCGGATCACTGTTGACGGCGAAGAACGGATTGTCGGCCAGACGGACCCGGGCCGGACGCTGGTGGCGCCGTCATGGGAGCTGTTCCGCTC
>JAUZEY010000578.1 GCA_030838785.1 Actinomycetota bacterium
GGTTAGCGGCCGGCGGCTTTGGTCAGGCGGGCGATGGTGGCGGCGGCGTCGTCGGCGAGGCGGCGGACCAGTTCGCCGGCGGGCAGATCGGTTCCCAGGCGGATGCCCTGGCCGCACCACAGCGACATCAGGTCGGGCTCGTCGCGCTCGGCGGCCCGGCGCCGCAGCTCGGAAGTGAGGGTGTGCATCACCGGGTAGGGCGGCACGTCCAGGTCCCGCAGGTCTCGCATCAGCCGGTTCTCGATGCCTCGGGCCATGCGCCCGGTGACGGTGGTCGTGACCGCCGTCGACGTCTCGGTGGCGGCGGTGAGGGCCCGCCGGTACGGCGCCGACGTTCCCGCCTCGGGGCAGCGGAGGAAGGCCGTGCCGAGCACCGCCGCCCCGGCCCCGAGACCGAGGACGGCCGCCACGCCCCGCCCGTCCATGATCCCGCCGGCGGCGAGGACCGGCACGTCGACCGCGTCGCACACCTGGGGGACGAGCGCCAGCGTGCCGACCAGCGCCTGTTCGGCGGCACCGAGGAACGTACCCCGGTGGGCGCCGGCCTCGCTGCCCTGGGCGCAGACCAGATCGGCGCCCGACGCGACCACCGCCCGGGCCTCGTCCACGGTGGTGGCCGTGCCGACAAGGAGGGAGCCGGCGTCGTGGAGGGCGGCGACCGCCGCCTCGGGCAGGAGACCGAACGTAAAGCTCGTGACCGGCACCCGCTCCTCGATGACGACGGCCAGCTGCGCCTCGAAGTCCTCCGCCCAGGGACCCGCGGTCGAGGCGGGCCGAGAGGGCAGTTCCAGCTCCCGCCGGTACGGCTCCAGCGCCCGCTGCGCCGCTTCGATCGCCTCCCCGGTCGGCTCGACCGGCGTCGGGACGAAGAGGTTCACGGCAAAGGGTTCGGCAGTCAGCTCCCGGACCGCGGCGATGTCGGCCCGGAGCCGGTCGGGGGAGAGGTAGCCGCCGGCCAGCGACCCCAACCCGCCCACCTCGCTGACCGCCGCCACCAGCGCCGGCGTGCTCGGCCCGCCCCCCATCGGCGCGCCCACGATCGGCACCCGGATCCCCAGCCGCCCGACCGCCTCCGTCTGCCACTGGCCCTCGTACGCCATCGCCCCTCCCGCCTCGTTCGCGACCCTCAGGTTGACCCGCCCGGGTTGGCCACCAGGAATCGAGCGCCGCCGCCCCTCCGGGTACCGCAACCGGTTGCGCCGGAGCAGGTATCCACGGCCGTCAACGCCGCTCCACCGCAACCGGTTGCGCCGCTCGGTGGAGCGGGAGATGGCGACCGGCCGCGGCTCGGGTTCGGCCGTGGTTGCGCCGCTCTGTGGAGCCGGAGATGGCGTCCGGCCGCGGCACGGGTTCGGCCGCGGAAGCGCCGCTCGGTGGAGCCGGACAGGCGAGGCGGGTGGCGCCGTCGGAGACGGCGACGGCAAAGACCGAGGGCGGGGCGAAACCGTTGCGGGCGAAGGCGTCGGCCACCGCCGAGGCCACCGCGCCGGCCGCCGCCACGGGCACGAGGGCCAGCGCCGAACCACCGAAGCCGCCGCCGGTCATCCGGGCGGCCACGGCGCCGGCGGCCACGGCGGACTCCACGGCGACGTCGAGCTCGGCACACGACACCTCGTAGTCGTCCCGCAGCGAGCGGTGCGAGCCCGCCATGGCCGGCCCGACCGGATCCAGGTCGCCCGTCCGCAGCGCGGTCACGACCTCGAGCACCCGGTCGTTCTCCGTCACGACGTGGCGGGCCCGCCGGAACGTCACCTCGTCGAGGCGGGCGTCGGCGGCGGCGGCCTCGAGGTCAGCCAGGGTCACGTCGCGCAGGGCGGGGACGCCGAGGACCTCGGCCGCCCGCTCGCAGGCCCGGCGCCGTTCGGCGTAGGGCGATCCGGCCAGGGTGTGCTTCACCCGGGTGTCGAGCACCAGCAGGGTGAGCCCGAGCGCCGCGGGGTCGAACGGGACCAGCTCGGTGTGCTGCGAGCGGGTGTCGAGGAAGAGGGCGTGCCCCGCCCGGCCCAGCAGCACCGCCATCTGGTCCATGATCCCGCACGGCATCCCGACGACCTCGTTCTCCGCCCGCTGCCCCGCCAGGGCGAGGCCGACGCGGTCTAGACGGGCGGCCGGTGCCAGCCCCGCTCCAGCTACCGCGGCGGCGCCCCCCGCTCCGGCTCCGGCTCCGGCTCCGGCTCCGGCTCCGGCTAGGTCGGTCAGGGCGAGGCCGACCGCGGCTTCGAGGGCGGCGCTCGACGACAGGCCGGCCCCGGCGGGCAGGTCGGCGTGGACCAGCAGGTCGACTCCCGGGACCGCCAGGCCCTGGTCCCGCAGGACCCAGGCCATCCCTTCGGCGTAGGCCGCCCAGCCGGTCGAGCGGCCCGGCCCGATGTCGGACGGGCGGTGCACCGGCGGCGCCGGGCCGCCGGCCGCGCTCCGTGTCGACCAGCAGCGGAACCCGTCGTCGGTCCGGCGGGCGGCGGCCACCACCACCGAGCGGTCGATGGCCACCGGCAGGACGAAGCCGTCGTTGTAGTCCGTGTGCTCGCCGATGAGGTTCACCCGGCCCGGCGCCCGCCAGACGCCGTCGGGTCGGCGGCCGGCGCGCTCGACGAAAGCGGCGGTGACGGCGTGGAGGAGGGTCATCAGCGGAGGATTTCCATCCGGGGAGGCAGGTGAAGCCCCCGAGGATTCCATCGGGGGAGGCAGGTGAAGCCCGCGAGGATTCCATCGGGGGAGGCAGGTGAGGCCCCCAAGTCTGCCGGGCCTCGCGCCTCGGGGCACACCGGTCCGGAGAATGTGCGGCGAAGTGCGGGGATT
>JAUZEY010000582.1 GCA_030838785.1 Actinomycetota bacterium
GCGGGCTGAGAACCGCCAGGTCGAGGTGTCGGAACTCTCCCGAGGGTTGAAGGTGCTGGCCCGGGATCTCGACGTCCCGGTGATCGCCCTCTCGCAGCTGAACCGGTCGCTCGAGTACCGGACCGACAAGCGGCCCATGCTCGCCGACCTCCGCGAATCCGGCGCGCTGGAACAGGACAGCGACATCGTCGCCTTCATCTACCGCGACGACACCTACAACTCCGACAGCCCCGACAAGGGCACCGCCGAGATCATCGTCGCCAAGCACCGAAACGGACCGACGGCCAGGATCCGCCTCGCGTTCCTCGAGCATCTGACGAAGTTCTCGGACCTGGCTCGCTAGCCGTTCCTGATGGCTCCCGTCGCTCCATCGACGGGGAACCGGTCCGATGGGGCCGGTTCGTACCCGCCGGTTCTGCGTCGCCGGAGCCCTCGGCGTCAAGGGTCAACCCGCCGGTTGAGCGCCCCGTACGGCGCGACCCTTGACGCTGAGGTGGCGACGCACACCGTCTCCGACCCCGCCGACGTGTTTCGACTATGCGTTCTGCCCCCGGGCCAGGCGCCGGCCGGCATACTTCCGGTGCACCGCCTGTTTGCTCACGCCGAGCGACGCGGCGATCTGTTCCCAGACGATGCCGTCGTTGCGGGCGCGCCGCACCAGCGCCGCCTCGCGTCGTTCCACTTCGCGACGCGTCTCGCGCACCGCCGCCAGTTCGGCGAGCACCCCGTCCGGGGTGGGGGGACCCTGATCGAACGTCGTCCGCATGAAGTCAATATATGTTGACGACCCGGCAGAGTCAACACATGTTGACGGGAAGGGTGGGGAGCTCGTCGAAACGGCGGGCACGTCGGCGACGAGGCGGCCGGCGCGAGACTGACATGATGGACACCGAGTGGGAGCGTCAGAGGATCCGCCACCGGACCCGAATGGTGGGCCCGTCCGCGGTCGTCGCCAGCCTCGGCGGCGGCTGACCGGGTCATGTCCCGGCGCGTTCCCGAGCCCACCAACATCGAGGTCGACCGGGAGCACGGCCTGACCGTCGAATGGGACGACGGCCACGGGTCGCACTTCGGGCTGGAGGAACTGCGGCTCAACTGCCCCTGTGCCGAATGCCGGGGGTTGCGCCAGCGCGACGTTGCCGTGTGGCCCCGGGCCGGCGCGCCGGAGGTGCTGCGGATCGAGACCGCCGAGCTGGTGGGCGGATACGGCCTGGGCATCGTGTGGAACGACACCCACGGCACGGGGATCTACTCCTGGGAGACGCTGCGGGCGTGGTGCCACTGCCCGGTGTGCGCCCCCGAGTGATTGGTCCGCACACCCATTGCCATCGTCCTGCTGGCCTTGTCGACCCTCGGATCGCCGCCTCGCGGACAATGAGGGGCATCGCGCGACCATCGGCTCTCCGGGTGCCGTCAAAGTCCCGCGGCGTCGGTGAGGTTCTCGCCGCGGCGGGCGCCGCTGTCTTCAGGGTGAGCAGGTGCGAGATGAGAGACAGGGCTGTTCGGGGCTTGCTGGCCGATCGGTACGGAGGCGCTCGTCCGCCTCCTCGTACGGTTTCTGCGGGCGAGGCGCAGGTAGGCGGCGGCGACGATGACGGCGACGGCGATCTGGGCGACGCGGTCCGCGCCGTGGGGGAACGCCCTGCCGGTGAGGTAGTGGTCGACGAACCCGCCCGGGTAGGGGTGCTGGCCGCCCCGACGGCGCAGCGTCTGCTCCCAGGTGGTGAGGGGACAGTCGAACCCGACGGTGACACTGGTGATCGCGACCGCCACCGCCCCGAGGTGGAGTGGCGCCAGGCGAGGGCGGCGGGCCACGAGCACGGCCCCGGCGGGCGGCCTGCTCAAAGAGGGATCCCTCCCCGCGCGTGGATCGTCGGCTTCAGATCCTGGCCGACCGGTCCCTCGCGTGCCGGCCCGACAAGCTGCCCATGCTCGCCGACCTCGGGGAAAGCGGCGCGTTGGAACAGGACAGCGACATCGTCGCTTTCATCTACCGCGACGACACCTACAACACCGACAGCCCCGACAGCCCCGACAAAGGCACGGCCGAGATCATCGTTGCCAAACACCGCAACGGCCCGACGGCCAAGATCCGCCTGGCGTTCCTCGAGCACCTGACGAAGTTTTCGGACCTGGCGCGGTAGCCGCTCCTGGTCGTGGCGGTCGTTCCTTCGACTACGAACCGGTCCCTTCGGGCCGGTTTACCTGCCCGTTCCTGCGTCGCTGGAGTCCTCGGAGTCAAGGGTCAACCCCGGTCGGGGTTGAGCGACCGGGATTCGGGGTTCCCGCCGAGCCTGCTCGGTGGGGTGAGAAGGGAGCGACCCTTGACGCTGAGGGGCGACGCCACCCCCACGGTGTCTCGGACTGGTGACCAGCTCGGCTTGGCCGTTCGCCGCTCTTGGTCGTCGGTGGAGCCGGTGCATCAATGAGGCGGCCGGGCGAGCGCCCGTGCCAGTTCGACCCGGCCGGGCGGACTGACGTATTGGCCTTCCTCCGGACGGTGCTCCCGCGCTCATGAAGGCCGGTTCTACCTGCTCGGACGGCCGGTCCACGCTCGCCCTCGCCGCTCGCCCCGCTCAACTGCCCGCGATGTCCGCTTCCGGAGCGACGCCTCTTGCCCCGGCCGCGATGTTGCCCGCCACCTTGCCGGCCCTGGCTGCCACTTTGGCCATCGTCTTCGCCGTCCGCTCGGCCGCCTTGACGCTGGTCTTTGCGCCCGCCGCCTCCCCCGCCCGCCGGACGCGGGCGGGGTTCGGGTCGAGCGCTCCAACGTTGCATCGCTCACGAGTAACCCGCTCGTATGAACAGGTGCCAGCCCACCCACAGCCAGGTCGCGAGCAACGACACCCGACCTGTTCTGGTCCGTCGCAGGGTGGCCACGGCCTGTCCCAGTGTTGCTGTTCTCCGCAGCAGCAGGCCGAGGGCCTGGTACGTGGCCATCGCGGTCGCAAGCAGGACGTATCCCACGACGGTTACGGGTCGGGTCATCGGCGAGC
>JAUZEY010000589.1 GCA_030838785.1 Actinomycetota bacterium
TGAACGTCGGCGAGGCCTCGGTTGTGAGGTCGGCTGAAGAGCCGGCGGCGACCTCACGTTTTCGAGCCGGTCACCGTTGGCATGGGTAGCGGCCACTACCTCGGCGGAACCGGGGCGCAGACGGCCCTCCTCGTTGTGGAGGCGGCATGAACAGGCGACCGGCACCGACGGTACCCAACGGTACGCAGAAGGTCTTCCCAAACGGGGCATCGCCGCAGGGCGCGCCCCGATCAGCGGGCATCGTCGAGGAGATCGACCGGCTGCTCGACGAGATCGACGCCGCGCTCGAGGATTCCAGCAGCGTGTCCTGCAGGGCGTCCTCGGCGTCCTGGAAGAATCCGACCATCCGGTAGCAGTGCACCTGGAGTTCCCGGCGGTACGGCTCGGTCAGCTCCCGGAAGGCGTCGGCCCCCGGCCCGGGCCCTGTCATCAGATCGGTCGTCACCATAGATCCCAGCGTCCCGGTGGAGGAGAGACGGCTGCCGTTGGTGAGGCCGTGTTGACACCGGCCTTCGTGGTGTTGGTAGGCGTCGCATCTGCGTACGGCAGCTCGGGCGCCCGCGCCGAGGCGACGACACCCTGGGCGGAGAGAACGGGCTGTGCTGGTCCCGTGGTGAGTTGGTGCGCAGATCGGGGCGAACCGGCGTTCCGGCGGCGCGCGGTGCGGCCGGCTTGATCGGGGTGTGGGAGAGTGTGGGGAGCACCTGGACCGGAACAGTGAGGACGCTGGACCGAGCGGCCTCCGGCGGTGCCGGGTGAGGTCACCGACGTGGTAGGACCGACCGAGAAGGAGGTCCGACGGGGTATGACCACCAGGAGTAGGCGAGGCCCACAGGCCTGAGTAGGCCGGGCGGAGGATCGTTCTCCGACCGGCAAAGCCGATGGTCAGGCGACGTCCCGATCCCTGTGCAGGCCCAACGCCCCGGCGACGCGATCCCCTGAAGCTTTGGGGCCACGCGGGCCAGCGCCAACTAGGGGCCTCCGGGTCGAGGACGTTGCCCGGCCGCAAACGACGTGCCCCCGTCCACCGACCACATCGCCACCCAGGGCGGGCACGCACTCAGTGGCGCGCCAGAACGACGAGCTCTGGCGAGAGGGGCCGCACCGGTCGCTGGGTCATCGGTCGGTCGTGGCTGACGGGTTCAGGGAGCTGACGCCGTCGTAGGTGGCGAATTCGGGAGGGCTCGTCGTTTGCAGGACGAGGATCATGAGACCGCCAGCTGTCGTGCTGTTGCTGGTGACGCGCAAGCCGACGGCTGGGCCTTCCGTTGGGAAGAGCCGTCGTCCTTGTCCGAGCACAGTGGGAGTGACGACGAGGCGCACTTCGTCGATCAAGCCGGCTGCCAGCAGCGTCTGCGCGAGCCGGGCAGAGCCGTGCAACTGGAGCTCGCGTCCTGGCCGGGCCTTGAGCTGGGCGACCTGCGCGGCGATGTCGCCGCGCAGGACCGTGCTCGGCGACCAGGTCGCGTCGGTCAACGTCTGCGAGGCGACGTACTTCGGGAGTCCGTTCATCTGTTCGGTGAACGGGTCGTCGGGATCCGTGATGCGAGGCCATGCGTCGGCGAACGCCTCGTAGGTGCGGCGGCCGAGCAGCAGGGCATCGGCCTCGGCGAGCCAGGCGGCCGCCTGGGCGATGAACGTCTGGTCCATGTGGGGCACCATCCACCCGCCGCGGGTGAACCCATCGCTGGGGTCTTCGTCGGGCGAACCAGGTCCCTGGTAGACGCCGTCGAGCGTGACGAACTGCGTGAGTGTGAGCCTCATCGGGAATCGTCCCGTCGCTCGACGAGCCGGGCGAGCTGCTCGGCGACGGTCCCCCACCCGTCGAAGAAGCCAAGCTGCTGATGACGGGCGCGCGCCGCCGGGTCGCGGTGCCGCACGATCACCCGGTAGTCGGTGCCGTCGGGATGGTCGCGCATGATGATCTCCGCGGTCATCGGCACCGGCTCGGGCGTTGCCGGCCGCCACCGACTGTCGACCGCGTTCGTGAACACGATCCGCTCGCCCACCTCGACGGCGAGGAAGCAGGCGTCGAGGTGAGGCGCGAACTCGATGCCGTCGTCGCTCATCCAGGTCACGAACGCGCCGCCCGGGACGGTGTCCAGCCGCTCGACTCGACAGTGCATCGGGGCGGGCAGCCACCACGCCGCGAGGCTCGCGGCATTGGTCCACGCGTCCCACACCACGGCGCGCGGGGCGCGGATGATGCGCTCGAGAGCGAGATCGAGGTCGGGATCGATGTCGGGGTTCATGACAGCGCCCGAGGGTTGGTGACGAACTGCTCGAGACGGTCGGTGCGGCCCTCCCAGATCGCTCGCTGCTCGGCAAGCCAGCCGTCGACAACAGCGAGACGCTGGCGGTTGAGCGTGCACGTCCGCACACGCCCGGCCTTCGCGGTGCTGATCAGCCCGCTGCTTTCAAGCATCCCGATGTGCTTCATGAACGACGGCAGCGTCATCGGCGACGACCGCGCCAGGTCACCCACGCTGGCCGGGCCCCGCCCGAGCTCGCTGAGAACACAACGGCGCGTCGGGTCCGAGAGCGCAGCGAACACTGCATCAAGCCGAGACGGATACTGTGCCACATAGCAAAGTATGGCCGCCCGCGATACTTAACGCAAGGGGTAAGTGTTGTGAGGTTTCCGTGCGGGCGAACCAAACCATCGCAAACGGAGGCACAGCGCAACGAAGGAGGCGCCAGCGGCTGGTTCGGTCGTTCTATTTGGCGTCCAGGTCGATCGCCAGGCGCGTCGGTAGGGGCCGGCTGTTGGCGGTCGAGGCCCGCGGTCAGGTTGGTCGGCGACCCCAGACCGCGATGGTTAGGGGGGACGGGACGCTGAACGAGGGGTCGTCAAGGAGCGCCAGGGCCTCGTTGATGCGCGACTCGTCGACGCCGTGGGCGATGAGCGGCTCCCGGACCTTCTCCACGGTGAGCCGGAGCCACGCCGCTCCGGAAGCATGATCGGCGCCGCGGATGAGATGCACCCGGCCTTCGGCGTTCAGTTCGACAAGCCCGGCGGCGGCCAGGTCGGGGTAGAGCCGTCGGCCGTAGCGGCAGTCCATCCCGCCGCTCATCTCCTCAAGCGCGTTCAGGGCGGCGACCACGACGGGGCGCAGCGGGTCGGGGAGCGCGTCGAACAGACTGCCGAAATCGGGCTCTTCAGCCAGCAGCACGCCACCCGGTCGTAGCGCCTCAACCAGATGTCCAATGGCCGTCGCGCGCCCAGCCGGCCAGTGCAGCACCCAGCGAGCATGGACCAGGTCAAAGTCGCCGGCGGGCAGCGCCTCGGCCACGACGTCGTGGCGGCGAACCTCGAGCCCGGGATGGGCGAGCCGCTCGAGCAGAGTGGTTTGCAGGTCGACGGCTAGCACGATGCCGCCTGGAGCGACCCGCTCGGCAAGCCACCAGGCGATCGACCCGGCCCCGGCGCCTACCTCCAGGCATCGCCAGCCCGGTCCCACATCCAGGTCGGAGAGGTGCCGGATGGTGCCGGGGTCGAGGGCCGATTCGAGTGATCCGAGCCGGGCCCGCTCCGCGTGCCAGGCCTCATCGAACACGTAGCCGGCACTCGTCATGACCTTGCAGCTGACTTCGCCGTCATAGGTCGCTGGGTCGGGACAACCCGCCCTTGACGGCCCGGGCAGTCAGGTCGAGGTCCGGCGGCGGGTCGGCGGGGAGCTTCCAGCGCAGGAATGACTTGTCGTAGAGGTCGTGGTAGGCGTTCGCCGCCGCCACCATGGCGTCGAATGCTTCTTCGAACCCCTTCCAGTCCTCGGCCTCGATCGCGTCCCGGACGGCAGCCATCTCCTCCTCGACGAAGGCGGTGACGCTGTCGGCGTATTTCGGCCGCAGGAAGGCCCCCTTCTCCAGCAGGTTCACGGCCTCGTTGAGCTGGAAGCGGGCGAGAGGCCGGTTCCTGGCCTGCCCGGCGTAGTAGCACTTCCAGACCCGGCTGCCCACCAGCGGCATGATCTCCGCCATCCCGGGCAGCAGCGGCCCGAGATCGTCGAGGGTGAACTCACCCTTGCCCGTATCCAGAACGTGCTCGTGGGCAGGAACGCGCTTCATTTCGCTTCGCCTCTCGCATCACCGAATAAGGGGGAAACTGTTCCCCATACCTTACGCAACGAGCGGCGATAGCGTCGGACACGACCACGATGAGCCCGGCCCCTCTCGTCTCAACTTAAGACGCCCGGGTCGCATTGTTGGGCTTACCGTACCCGGGTGAACGCCGCACCGAACTCTGACCAACGGTTTGACGGGCATCGGTAGCGCCATGGCGACTCCGCCGCCCCATCGATCGACGGCCGTCGAGGACTACGTCAAGGCCGTCTGTGCGCTCGAGGAGCGGGGGCTCGGTCCGGTCACGACGACCGACTTGGCCCATCGACTCGGCGTGGGCGTGTCGTCGGCTTCGGGGATGGTGACCAAGCTCGGTGCGCTGGGGCTGGTCACCCATGTTCGATACCGGACCGTGGGGCTCACCCCGTCAGGCCGCCGGCTGGCCTTGAGCGTCCTGCGCCGGCACCGGATCGTTGAGCTGTACCTCGTCGAGGCCCTGGGCTTCTTGTGGGACGAGGTGCATGACGAGGCCGAGATCCTCGAACACGTGATCTCCGACCGGCTGTTGGACCGGATGGCAGAAAAGCTCGGCCACCCGACCCGGGATCCGCACGGGGACCCGATTCCCACGACGGACGGGCGACTCGTCGAGGAGCGCACCACGAAACTGTCCGCAGTGGAACCGGGCATGGCGGGCACGCTCGTCCGGGTCGCAGACGCTGCCCCGCAGTTGCTCCGCTACCTCGCCGATCACCACATCGCCCTGGGCGACCACGTCGAAGCCATCGAACGCCAACCCCTCGGCGGTCCACTTCTCGTTCGGATCGGGCGTCCTCCCAACGACACGCTGCACACCTTTGGCGGGGCCCTCGCCACGGCCATGGAGCTGATCCTTGAGCACTGATACCTGCAGCACGGTCCAGTCCCCGGAGTCGGATCCGGTCGCGGTCGACGTCAGGGTGACCGTCGAGGTCGCTGCCGGCCGCCACGCTGAGGCTGCCCGGCGGTCGCTGGCCGGCCAGGGACGGCCGCTGGCCCGGTTGTGGCCCTTCCTCGGGCCGGCGTTCATCGCCGCCGTGGCCTATCTCGATCCGGGGAACTTCGCCACCAACCTCTCCGCCGGGGCCCAGTTCGGCTATCTCCTGCTGTGGGTGATCCTGGTCAGCAATCTCATGGCCGGGTTGATCCAGGCCATGTCGGCCAAGCTGGGGATCGCCACCGGGAAGAACCTGCCGGAGGTGTGCCGGGAGCGGTTCCCGCGCTGGGTCGTCCGGGGGTTGTGGGTCCAGGCCGAGCTGATCGCCATCGCCACCGACCTGGCCGAGTTCGTCGGCGCCGCCCTCGCCCTGAACCTGCTGTTCCACATCGCTCTCTTCCCCGCCGGGCTCATCACCGCGGTGGCCGCCTTCGGGATCCTCGAGTTGCAGCGGCGGGGCTGCCGTCCGGTCGAGGCCGTGATCTCCGGCTTCGTCGGCGTGGTCGTGATCTGTTTCGTCTACCAGCTGGTCTACGCCAGGCCGGCGGTGGCTCCGGTGCTCGGAGGCCTGTTCACGCCGCGCTTCGCCGGCACGGAGAGCGTGCTCCTGGCCACGGGCATCCTCGGGGCCACGGTCATGCCGCACGTCATCTACCTGCACTCGGCGCTGACGCAGCACCGGGTGGTGGCCCGCTCCGAGGCCGAACGGAAGCGCATCTTCCACTTCGAGTTGATGGACGTCGTCATCGCCATGGGGATCGCCGGGGCCGTCAACGGGGCGATGCTCGTCGTCGCCGCCACCCTGTTCCACGGACGGGGTATCACCCACGTCGGCGACATCGACGTCGCCTACCACTCGCTCTCGGGCATGGCCGGTGGGCGGGGCCCCGCCATCATGCTGGGCGTGGCCCTGCTCGCCTCCGGCCTGTCCAGCTCATCGGTGGGCACGATGGCCGGCCAGGTCGTGATGCAGGGCTACCTCCGCCGCCGCATCCCGCTGTCCGTGCGGCGCGCCGTCACCATGACGCCGGCGCTCGTCGTGCTCGCCGTAGGCGTCAACCCGAGCCGGGCGCTGGTCATCAGCCAGGTGATCCTCTCGTTCGGGATCCCCTTCGCGCTGGTTCCCCTGCTCGTCTTCTGCCGGGACCGGCGGCTCATGGGGGCGCTCGTGAACCGCCCGTCGACCACGGTCGTGGCCGCCGCCGTCGTGACCCTGATCGTGATCCTCAACGGCTTCCTGCTGTGGCGGACGCTCCTCGCCTGATCCGCCCCTCAGGGTCCGTGCGTCTCGCCTTCCTGGTCGGTTTCCGGCTCGACGATGATCCCGAAGGTCCGGATCTTCCGGTACATGGTGGCCCGGGAGATCCCCAGGCGGACGGCCGCCCTGGTCTTGTCGCCGTTGGCCTCCTTGAGGCAACGGACAATCGCGTCGCGCTCGATGCACTCCCATTCGGACAGGACCCGGCGGCTGGTGGCGTGGCAGGACTCCGGGAGGTCGGCGACGGTGATCAGACCGGTGTGCCGGCGCGCCAGTGCGCTCCGCAGGGCCTGCTCGAGTTCGGCGACGTTCCCGGGCCAGGCACCCCGTAGCAGGGTGTGCATGGCGTCCGGGGTCAGGGCGATCCGCCGGCCCGGAGCGTGGCGTTGCAGGAGGTGCGGGACCAGCTCCCGGATGTCTTCGATCCGGTGCCGGAGGGGCGGCACCGGCACCGATTCCGTGAAGTGCCGGAGGAGCGGTCCGAGATGTCCCTCCACGTCGGTGTCCTGGTGCACGGTTCCCACGATCCAGGGGCCCTCTGGCGGGTGATCCACCGTTTGCAGTACAGCATCCAAGGCGTCGAGCGCCGCCGGGCTCATCCGATCGACGTGGCGCACGACGAGAGTGGCCGGCAGATCCTCCGGGTCGACGTTTCCGGCCAGCCAGGCATCGACGTCGCCGCCACACTCGTCGGCATCGAGCACCGTCAGGCGCTGACCGGGATGGCACCGGCGGTGGGCGGCCTCGGTCAGCGCGAACTTGCCGATCCCGGACTCCCCGACGAGAAGAACCCAGGACCCGTTTCGGCACAGCACCTCGACCTGGTTCGATGCCTCCGTCCAGGCCGCGCTCCGCCCGGCGAGCCCGGGCAACGGTTCGGCCGGTCGGCTGCTGGCCGGGTGGTGCCGGGGCATGGCCTCGCCCAGGGTGATCTCCACGATGGTTCCTGCCGTGCCCGCCGAACTGGCGACGGGGTGGCACCGCAGTCGCGCCGTCTGGCCGTCGGAGAGCACGACGTAACCGGAGCTATCGCCGGTTCCGGTGGTCAGGTCGGTGGCCTTCTCCCGCAGGATGCGATGGTCGGCTCCGTCCAACGAACGGTCGGCCACCTGGTTGGTCATGACGAGGAGGTCACTGACGCCCAGGACGGCCTTGGTGGTCCGACGGCTGGCGGCCAGGAATTCCTGGAGAAGAGCCTGCTCGCGCTCGCTGCTCTGCTGGAGAAGGAGCTGCTCGATTTCGGCCGCCGCTTCCTGGGCCAGGGCCTGCATCAGCGAATTGGCATCGGTACGCCGGGTGGTGAGATCGATGACGCCCTCGACGCGACCGTTCAACAGGTTCCTGATCGGCGTACCGGCACACGACATCATCTGGAGGCGCTCCGAGAAGTGCTCGGAGCCGAAGACCCGTGAGGATCGCCGTTCCTCGATGGCCGTTCCGATGCCGTTGGTCCCGACGAATTCCTCGGCGTAGCTGAACCCGGGTGCCAGGAGAATGGCGTCCAACTGCTTCTGGAGGGCAGGTTCGCCGGCCCGGCGCTCCAGCACGCAGGCCCGGGCATCGGTCAGGATGACGCTCATGGGGGCGCCCGCCAGGGCGGACTCGAGGCGGTCGAGCACCGGCCGGGCGGCATGGACCAGCCGGCTGTCGGTCTCCGTCTCCGGCCGGTACGGCGGGGTCAACTCGTCCACCGAAACGCCGAAGAACTGGGATCGTTGCCAAGAGTCCAGGATCCTCTTTCGGACCTCTGGACGGTCGAGGTCGGTGGACTCGAGGAACCGCTCACGAACTCGCGCGACGGACTTCGCCTTGTCCTTCGGCTCGCCTGACATTCTGACTGCCCCCCCTAGAGGACGGGCCAGGACCCGACCTCTCGGCCACTGCCAATCACGTGTACCGGCGGATTCTAGGCATGATCGGACGAAACCGCGTCTCAAAGTGAGACGGCGCCGGCGTTGCGGTCTTTCCGTACCCCGACTCGTCTCAAGATAAGACCCCTCTGGCCTTGCGCCTGGTGTCGAATCGGGGTGCCTGCCGAGCAAGAGACGGCCACCGAGAGAACGCCGCGCACAGAGGAGGCCATGTGAGTCGCCAGAGCCTGACGAGGGCACACGAGAAGATCAAGGAGCTGTCGTGGGAACCGACCTTTGCCACGCCGGCTAAGAAATACGTCACCGACTACACCTTCGAGCACGCGCCCAAGAAGGACCCCCTCAAGCAGGTCTTGCGCTCCTACTTCCCGATGGAGGAGGAGAAGGACCAACGGGTCTACGGGGCCATGGACGGGGCCATCCGGGGCAACATGTTCCGTCAGGTTCAGGAACGCTGGATGGAGTGGCAGAAGCTGTTCCTCTCCATTATTCCGTTCCCGGAGATCTCGGCCGCTCGGGCCATGCCCCTGGCCATCAGCGCCGTCCCGAACCCGGAGATCCACAACGGTCTGGCCGTCCAGATGATCGACGAGGTGCGGCACTCGACCATCCAGCAGAACCTCAAGCGGCTGTATATGAACCACTACATCGACCCGGCCGGGTTCGACGGGTCGCTGCGGTTCTTCCACAGCGACTACTGCGGGACGATCGGGCGGCAGTTCGCCGAGGGATTCATCACCGGCGACGCCATCACCGCGGCCAACATCTACCTCACCATCGTGGCGGAGACGGCCTTCACCAACACCCTGTTCGTGGCCATGCCGGCCGAGGCGGCCGCCAACGGGGACTACCTGCTGCCGACGGTGTTCCACTCCGTGCAGTCGGACGAGTCCCGCCACATCAGCAACGGCTACGCCATCCTCCTGATGGCCCTGGCCGACGAGTCCAACCGCCAGCTGCTCGAGCGCGATCTGCGCTACGCCTGGTGGAACAACCACCGGGTCGTGGACGCCGCCATCGGCACGTTCATCGAGTACGGCACCAAGGACCGGCGCAAGGACCGCGACAGCTACGCCGAGATGTGGCGGCGGTGGATCTACGACGACTACTACCGCAGCTACCTCGTCCCGCTGGAGAAGTACGGGCTGGTGATCCCCCACGACCTCATCGAAGAAGCGTGGAACCAGATCTGGAACAAGGGCTATGTGCACGAGGTGGCCCAGTTCTTCGCCACTGGTTGGGAGGTCAACTACTGGCGTATCGACGGGATGACCGACGAGGACTTCGAGTGGTTCGAGTACAAGTACCCCGGCTGGTACGCCAAGTACGGCGAGTGGTGGGAGAACTACAACCGGCTGAAATACCCGGGTGCCGACCACGGCCCCATCGCCTTCGAGAGCGTCAACTACCAGTACCCCCACCGGTGCTGGACGTGCATGGTGCCCTGCCTGGTGCGCGAGGACATGGTGATGGACAAGGTCGACGACCAGGTCCGGACCTACTGCTCGGAGCCGTGCTGGTGGACGGACAAGCACGCCTTCCGGCCGGAGTACCAGGGACGGGCCACGCCGTCCATGGGCCACCTCGTGGGCAAGCGGGAGTGGGAGACCATGTACCACAACTGGGACCTGGCCGACATCTGCGAGGACATGGGCATCGTCCGGGATGACGGCAAGACCCTGATCCCCCAGCCCCACCTGGACCTCGACGATCCGAAGAAGCTGTGGACGCTCGACGACTTCCGCGGCCGTCCCTTCCCGAGCCCCAACGTCCTGCTGAACGCCATGTCCCCCGAGGAGCGCGAGGCCTTCGCCACGCAGTACCGCAAGGGCGGCCCAGGCGGCCGGCCCGCACCGGTAGCCAGCTAGTCGATCGCTAAAGCCAGGGCCCCCTCCCGGGGGCCCTGGTCCCGCATGTCACCAGACA
>JAUZEY010000045.1 GCA_030838785.1 Actinomycetota bacterium
CGAACGGTCGGGATGCTCGTGCCCGCACCGATCTCGAGAACCGCCGGTCGCTGAGTGGCGTCCAGCCAGGCCCAAAGACGGCTCTCCTGGGCGTTGCTGCGGCCGCCGTTCCACTCCCAGTCTCCGAACATGACGATGTTGGGGCGGGCGAGGGCGCCGCAGGCGGGGCAGCGCGGCAATGGCGACAGGAGCCGGCATTCGTCCTCGTCGACCACCGGCCGGAGGTCGCCCGCGGGCCAGATCTCGCCTTCGCAGTCGTCCAGGCACTGGAGGTGCTCGATGCTGCCGTGGGCTTCGAAGACGCGGTCCTCGTCGAATCCCGCCCTCTGGAAGTGCCCGTCGACGTTACTGGTCACCACGAAGGCGCCCATCGGGGTGGCCGCCCCCATGCGGAGGAGGAGACCGAACCCCTCGTGGGGGGCGGTACGCCGGTAGAGGTCGAGCCGGTGGCCGTAGAAGCCCCACGCCAGTTCCGGTGTAGTCCGGAAGGCGGCGGGGTTGGCGATCTCGGTGAATTCCAGGCCCGCCCGGCCGAGCGCCGGGTAGGCCCGCCAGAGCCCCTCCGGGCCCCGAAACGTCGGAAGTCCCGAATCGGCGCCCATCCCGGCGCCGGCGCAGACGAGGAGGCCGTCGGCGTCGCCCAGGATCGCCAAAGCAGCCTCCATGGCCACCGGGTCCGGAACGAAGGTGTCCATCCAGCCTCCTGTTCGGCGCCCAGTGTTGTCGATGCCCAATTCGAGCGGCAATGCATGGCCTCGCCGGCCTCGGTTGCACCCCGCCCGAGGGCCCGAGGGCCCGAAGGCCCAGCCCTCAGGGTCGAACGGCCCTACCGATCGCCTCGGCGCGTGGTCAGGCTGGGGCCACACGGAAGGAGATCACCATGGAACGGATCGTTGTCGGAGTGGACGGGTCGGAGGCTGGACGTCACGCCCTGCAGTGGGCCGTTGACGAGGCTCGCCGGAGGAACGCCGTTGTGGAGGCGGTCCACGTCTGGCACCAGCCCTTCGTAACGGGCTACGCCTACATGGCCGAGATCGACCTCGGGTCGTTCGAGGACGACGCCCGGCGCGTACTCGACACCGCCGTCGACAGTGTCGACGTCTCCGGCGTCCCGGCGGTCGAGCGGAAGTTCATGCCCGGTGGGGCCGCCGCCGTCCTGGTCGATGAGGCCAAGGGCGCGGCGCTGCTCGTCGTCGGGTCGCGGGGCCGGGGCGGCTTCGCCGGGCTGCTGCTCGGGTCGGTCAGCCAGCAGGTGGCGCACCACGCCCCCTGCCCGGTCGTCATCGTCCCCCCGGCCGCCTGATCGGGGTCCCGAGCCGGGAGGCGGTTCGGGACTTCCGGCCTCGGCGGCCATGCACACGTGGGCCGACAGCGTCACCGGCCCCTCGGGCACGAGCCCGGTCGAGCGGTGGGGGGGCCGGCGCCCCTCGACATCGGCCCCGGCACCTACCTCGGCATGCAATTCGTCGCTCACCTCCGGTGTCACAGGTCGCTCAGGCAGGCGAGGGCATCGGCCGGCGTGAGCCGACCGTGGGTCTTGCCGTCGACGACCATCACCGGGGCCAGGCTGCAGGCACCTACGCAGCGGGCGGTGAGCAGGGACAGGTTCCCGTCGGCCGTCGTCTCTCCCGGGTGGAGGCCCAGCCCGGCGCCGATCCCGCCGAGGACGACCCGGGCGCCGGTGATGTAGCAGGCGGTCCCGATGCAGACCACGCAGGTGTGCTCACCGGCGGGCTTGAGCGTGAAGAACGAATAGAAGGTGGCGACGCCGAAGACTTTGCTGGGCGGGACGCCCAGGGCCGAGCCGACGTAGGCCAGCCCGTCGAGATCGAGGTAGCCGAACGATTCCTGGACGGCGTGGAGCACCTCGATGAGGGCCCCGGGGTCCCGTCCCATGCGCCGCATGCGGGCGTCGACCGCTTTCCACCGCTTGTCGTCGCTCGGTGCCCGGAGGGCAGATTTCACCATCGAGGTGCTCCTGGGGAGGCGGTGACCCGTGGGGGCGCCGGGAGTCGCTTCCTTCCGTTACGGTTGCGACCACCCACAGCGTTGGGGCCGGAGTCCTCTGGAGCGCGGCGACGCGAGGCCGGCTCGGAGAGGAGGGGCCAATGGAACGAACCGTCGACGCCGGTGGCGGTCCGCTGACCGTGTCGTTGCACGAGCCCGTCGTGCGCCACGCCGCCAACCCCATCCTGACCGCCGGCGAGGTCAACGCCGCCTGGCGCGACCCGGGGCTCCAGGTCGTGACGGTCCATAACGCCGGTGCCGCCGTGGTCGACGGGGAGACCGTCCTGCTGTTTCGCTCCCATCTCCGCTGCGGTGTCAGCGTTCTGGGCATCGCCCGCAGCGGCGACGGGGTCGACGGCTGGCGGGTCGACCCCCGTCCGTTCCTCGTTCCCGCCGCACCGGGCGACCGCTTCGCCGAGGGGATCGACCCGGCGGTGATGATCGAGATGGAGTCCGGAGGGGTGGAGGACGCACGCATCAACCCGGTGGACGGCACCTTCGCCGTCACCTACAGCGCGTACCACGCCCGGGTGAAGAACCGGGTGCGAGTGGCCCTGGCCACGACCGACGACTTCCGTTCCGTCACCCGTCACGGCCCGATGCTGGACCAGGACATGCGCAACGTCGTCGTATTCCCCGAACGGGTCGCCGGGCGGTTCGTCGGCCTGTTCCGCCCGAACGACACCACTCCCGGCGACGCCGGAGGCGCCTTCACCCAGATCCTCGTCGGGACGACCAGCGACTTCCGGACCGGCCCGTGGGCCGTCGAAGCCGAGCCGGTCATGCGGACCGGCGGTGGCCCGAGCGCCTTCTCCGACAAGATCGGACCCGGCGCCCCGCCGCTGCGGACCCGCCACGGATGGCTGAACCTGTTCCACGGCGTCCGCACCACGATGGACGGAAACCCGTATGTCCTCGGCGTGGCCCTCCACGACATCGACGATCCCCGACTGGTCCGCATGTCGAGCATCCCGGTGCTGTTCCCCTCGCCGGCCGACTGCCGCGTTGGCGAAGCGGACTACGTCCACGTCCCCAACGTCGTGTTCTCCTGCGGGATGCTCCGCCGACCCGACGGTTCGCTCGTCGTCTACTACGCCGGGAACGATACGGTCCTGAACCTGGCGTTCTCCCACGAAGACGTCCTGGCCGAGTTGTGCGTCCGCTACGGCCAGGACCCGCTCACCGGCCGGCTCCTGTACACCCCATGGGCGTCGCACAGGTCGTAACCCCGCGGGCCCGTAGCTCCTGCCCGACGGGACCATGGCATCCACCCTGGTAGAACGAGCGTCGTTGCGACGCGTTGCCAGGGACTGGGGCACCGCTCCCTGAGCCAGCCGATGGCTGACCCGGCACGTTCGGGTCTTGTCGTGCCGATTGCACGCTACACCGGAAAGAGGGGGGCTCGGCGAGAAGACCTCGGATGGGGGGAAAGACCCGGGTAAGCGTCAAACGTTCCCTCGTGCCGTGATGGTGTCGCGGTGGGGATCTTCCGGCGGGACCCAGGGGCCCGTAGGCACGGCATGCAGGCCGGCGGCGCTCGTCACCTTCTCGGCGTTCTCCCGCAGCGCCAGGACCGCCGGGCGGTCGTCACCGGCGCGGGTGACGAGCGACCAGCACCACAGCGGGGTCGGGTCGCGAACCGGACGCGTGCGCAGACCGGCAGGCAGCGACACGACGTGACGCTTGGGCGCCTGCAACACGGGCACGCTCATCCTCCGGCAGCGGTCGTGGAAGCCCTGGCCGGTGATCCCTCCGTCGTCGATCTTCACGACCCGGGCGCCGGTGGCCTCGGCGAAGTCGCGAGCGAACTGATTCCAGGCATCCCAAGAGGTCAGGTCGGCATCGACCAGGACCCGTACGTCGCGGGCGGCAATGGACTGGTCACGGATCCGGGCCGGAACCACGGCCCCGAGCGGTTCGGCCCACAGCAATTGGTGATTGAGGCGTTCATCGCCGGCGGCCGCCCAGGCGATCGCCGCGTCCAGTCC
>JAUZEY010000150.1 GCA_030838785.1 Actinomycetota bacterium
GTCCTGTACTGGGCCTGCCAGTGGCTCGGCGCCTGCTTCGTCCCGGTCAACTGGCGGCTCAAGCCGGCCGAGATCCGTTACTGCGCAACGGATGCGGACGCCACGGTGTTCGTCGCCGAACCCCACCTCACCGGCCAGGTCGGGGCCCGGCCCCCTGCCGAGCTGCCGGCGGGCGACGCCGCGCCCGGCCCGTCCGACGTCGGCGACAGCGATCCGGCGCTGATGCTCTACACCTCCGGCACCACCGGGCGGCCGAAGGGTGTGCCCCGGTCGCAGCGGGCCGAGTGGTCGGCGGCGCTGGCCCACGTGATCCAGTGCCGCTACCAGCCGGGCGAACGGACGCTCGGCGTCATGCCGCTCTACCACACCATGGCCGTCCGCTCGCTGCTGGCCATGCACGCCGTCGGTGGCTGCTTCGTTATCCGGCCGGAGTTCAACGCCGCCGAGGCGATCGAGGTGATCGCCGCCGAGCGGATCAGCGCCCTCTACCTCGCCCCGACGCTGTACCACGACCTCGTCGAGGCGCTCGCCGCCGGCGCCCGGGGCGGGCTCCCCGTCCCCCGCCTCGCCTACGCCGGCGCCCCGATGAGCGCCACCCTCGTGGAACGCTGCCGCGCCGCCTTCGCCCCCGAGGTGTTCGTCAACCACTACGGCTCGACCGAGATCTACACCTTCAGCATCCACAGCGACCAGCGGGCCAAGCCGGGCTGCGCCGGGCGCCCCGGCGTCCACGGCCGGCTCCGGCTCGAGCCCCTCACCGCCGACCCGGCCGGCGCCGATGAGGACGGCGGCAACGCCGTCGGCGAGATCCTGGCCGCCCTCGACTCCGACGAGGCCTTCACCGGCTACTGGAACCGGCCCGACGCCGACGCCCGGGCCCTCACCCCCGACGGCTGGTACCGCACCGGCGACCTCGGCCGGCTCGACGCCGACGGCGACCTGTGGGTCGTCGGCCGGGCCGACGACGTGGTCATCTCCGGCGGGGAGAACATCCACCCCACCGAGGTGGAGGACACCCTCGTCGACCACCCGGCCGTCATCGAGGCGGCGGTGATCGGCGAGGCCGACCCGCGGCTCGGGCAGCGGGTCACGGCCTTCGTCGTCACCAGGGAGGAGATCGAACCCTCCGTCCTCGACGCCTGGTGCCGCCGCTCCGCCCTGGCCGACTTCAAACGGCCCCGGGAGTACCGCTTCGTCGAGGCGCTCCCGAAGTCCCCGTCCGGAAAGCTTCTCCGGCGGCTCCTGCGCGAGGATCCCCGACCATGACATCAGGGACACCCCGGACCCCGGGGACTTCCGAGACCTACGACGGCTTCCACGTCGAGCGCGACACCGGGACGGGCATCGCCACCGTCACCCTCGACGTCCCGGAGAAGATGAACCGGGTCAGCATGGCCGCCCGAGACCAGCTGGCCGGCGTCTTCGGCGACCTCGGGGCGGACGGCGGCGTGCGGGTGATCGTCGTCGGCGGCGCCGGCGAGAAGGCCTTCACCGCCGGCGGCGACATCCCCGGCTTCATGGCCCGCACCCCCGAGGAGCTCTCCCACCTGGCCAAGAACATCGGCGCCGCCGAGCGGTGCCCGAAGCCGGTGGTGGCCAAGCTCCACGGCTTCACCTTCGGGGTGGGCCTCGAGCTGGCCCTGGCCTGCGACCTGCGGGTGGCCGCCTATGACACCGTCCTCGGCCTGCCCGAGATCACCCTCGGGATGATCCCCGGCAGCGGCGGGACCCAACGACTCGCCCACCTGGTGGGCCTGTCCCGGGCCAAGGACGCCATCCTCCGGGGCCGGCGCATCGAGGCCGGCGAGGCGTTCGAGTGGGGACTGGTGGCCGAGGTCGTGCCCCTCGACCAGCTCGACCATCGCACGACCGAGATCGCCCTCGAGCTGGCGGCCAAGGCGCCGCTGGCCCTCAAGGTGGCGAAGCGGGTGCTCAACCTGGCCTACGACGCCCCGCTCCACGTCGGCCTGGAGCTGGAGGGCCTGGCCTACGGCCTGCTCCGGTCGACGGACGACTTCGCCGAGGGCGTGGCCGCCTTCGCCGAACGCCGCCCCCCGAAATACACCGGCACCTAGGGATGCTTCTCGGGAGGCAGGTGAAGCCCCCTAGCGACTCGGCCCGTCCCTCCCCCGGGCGAAGCGGAAGACGGGGTGGTCGTCGAAGTAGTCCCGGAAGTGGATGTTGTCGACCCGGAGCCAGTGCACGCCGTTGAAGGCCTGGCTGAGGCCCACCGACAGGATCACGGGCTCGCCGCTCTGCACCCGGCGGCGGATGACCTTCCACAGGGAGTCGATGGGCACGCCCTTCTCGTCCCGGAGCCGGTGGTCGTGGACGTTGAGGTCCAGCGAGCCGAGCCGGAGGTCGTCGAGCCCCATCCGGAGCTGACCGCCCCGCCGGAACAGCTCGGCCGGGCCCGGGCAGCGCAGCACCCCGAGCGAGGCCTTGCCCCGCCCGGCCGGCACGGACGCCGAACCCGAAGGCGACACCGTCAGTTCGTCGCCGTAGATCGACGGCAGGTGATCGTGGCCGAGGGTCTCGAGCAGCGACCAGAACTGGCCGTCGGAGAGCCGCCCGAGCGGGATGACGTTCTCCTCCTCGACGTCCCGCTCCTCCACCAGCGGCGGCGTTCCGCGGCGCCGGGAGAAGCCCAGGTCGACGGCCTCCCCGATACCGAACGGGCCGCCGCCCCGGGCGGTGGCCGCCGTGTCCCACGCCGACCCCCGCCGGGGCGCGATGTGCTCGTGGTGGCCGTCGATGCCGGCCACGACCACCGACCCGTCGTCCAGGCGGGCCAGGTGGTCCACCACGATCGTCTGCTGGGTGGTCATCTGGCCGACAGGCTACGGAGCCGCCGCCGATAGCCCACGTATGGGCACGATTCGGGCAATCGCCACCACTCAACGTGAGATTGCCGCTCAAGTTGGGAATGAAAGCAACCGATTCCAGATCCGAAGGCGCGGGATTTCGCTCGCGTTCCCCGCAACCCCCTGGGGAGGGGAAGGGAGAGCATGGACCCGAACCCCGATGCTGTGACCACCGACGATTGGGCGCTCGTGATAGCGGCGCGCGCCGGCGACCGCCTGGCCTTCGGCCTGCTCTACCTGCGCCACCACGCCGCGGCATGGCGGCTGGCGTGCATTTCCTCGCGCTTCTCGCCCGACGCCGAGCTGGCGGTCATCGAGGGCTTCACCCGGATCTTCTCGGCCCTTCCGGCGGAAACTGAGCCGCTGGCGGCGGGCGGCGTGAGCTTCCGCCCCTATGTTCTGGCCTGCGTCCGCCAGTCCGCCCTCGACCGGGCCCGCGCCGCCGGGCGGGAGGACACCGGCGAGGAGCCCCCGGGGGCCCGGGCCGGACTCGGGCCGGACGGGGAGGTTGTGCTCTCCACGCTGGAGCACCACGTCGCCCACACCGCCCTGGCCGCCCTGCCCGAACGGTCGCGGACCGCCCTGTGGCTGACCGACGTCGAAGGCCTCACGCCGGCCGAGGTCGGCGGGATCCTCCTCGGCCCGCCGCCGGAGCTCGCCGCCCTCGCCGCCGGCGCCCGGGCCCAGATCCACGCCGCCCAGGAATCGGCGCTCGACCGCCAGGAGGTGAGGGCCGGCTGCCGGTACACCGTTGACCGTCTCGACTCCTACCAGGCCGGAGCACTCGACCCGGCCGAGGGGCTCGACGTGCGGTCGCACCTCGAGCACTGCCCTCCCTGCCGGATGCGCCAGGGCGAGCTCGGCAATGCCCCCGCCGCCCTGGCCGCCGCCGTACCCTCCGCCCCCCTCCTCGGCGGCGAGGCCCAGCACCACTGGCTCGCCTCGGCCGCCGACCTCAGCCCCGCCGCCCGTCTCCTGCCGCCCGGTCTCGCCGCCGGCGGCGCCGCCCCCCGCCAGCCGCGGGCCCGGCTCACCGCGGCCCGCCTGGGGACAGCCGCCGGCGCCGCCATGGGCCCCGCCCGCCGGCTCCCCGGCGCCGTCCGCCGCGCCGGCCGCGCCGCCGCCGGCCACTGGCGCTCCGGCCCCGGCGCGATCGACCTGACCACCCGCTCCGACCTCCTGGGTTCCCCCGATCGCCCCGCTGCCACCGACCCCAGCCGCCGCCCGGGGCGGACGGGCGCCGCCGAACCCACCGGCGCTCCCGGCCCCGGCTCCTCCGATCCCACCGTCCCGCCGGGCTGGACGGGCTCGCCGGGCTGGTCCGGGTCCCCGGTCCCCTCGCTCCCCCCGGCCTGGACGACTCCGCCGGGCCGGGCCACCGGCCGCCGGCCTGACGGCCGACGCGCTGGCCGCCGCCGCGACCGCCAGGTCGGACGCCGCCTCCGGGCGGCCGGGCCGTCACTGGCGCTGACTGGCGGCCTGTCGGCGCGGGCGCGCCGGGCGGGGCGCAGCGTCCGGCCGGCGCTGCCGGCAACGGCGCTGGTCGTCGCCTGGTTCGTCGTGATGGCGGCAGTGCCGTGGCTCATGACCCCGGGAACCGCTCCGGGGCCGAG
>JAUZEY010000152.1 GCA_030838785.1 Actinomycetota bacterium
GGCCTGTCGGCCCGCCTGCTCGACGCCGGCGTCCTCGTCACCGCCATCCGCCCCCCCAGCGTCCCGGACGGCACCTCCCGGCTCCGGGCCACCGTCATGGCCACCCACACCGACGGCGAGATCGACCAGGCGATCGCCGCCTTCGCCGCCGCCCGCCCGAGCCGCCCGTGCGGCGCGAGCGGTGCCCGGACCCCCTGACGCCGTGGGGCGCAACCGGTTGCGCTCGATGGGGTATCGACGGCCGACGACGCGTCGCCGCGACCACCGGTTGCGGTGCCCGCTTGAGGTCGGCACCGCGTCCACCGGCCTGGCGAGCGACGGCATGCGTCCGTGATTCGGTTCGTCACGGGGACGGATACGGGGGTCGGGAAGACCGTGGCGGCGGCGGCGGTGTGCCGGGCCGAGCGGCAGGCGGGGAGGACCGTCCTGTACGCCAAGCCGGTGCAGACCGGTCTGGGTCCGGGGGAGCCGGGTGACGCCGCCTTCGTGGCCGCGGCGGCGTCGGTGCCGGTGGTGGAGTGTCTCCGGTTCCCCGAGCCGCTCGCCCCGGCCGTGGCCGCGGCGCGGGCGGGGGAGATCATCGACGTCGAAGCCCTGCTGGCCGACCTGACCAAGGCCGGCGACGGGTTCGACCGGATTGTCGTCGAAGGCGCCGGGGGCCTGCTGGTCCCCCTGTGGGGCGACGCCACCATGGCCGACCTGGCCGACCGGCTCGGCGCCGGGCTGGTGGTCGTGACCCGCCCCGCGCTCGGCACCCTGAACCACACCGCCCTGACGCTCGAGGCCGCCCGGGCCCGGGGCCTCCCCGTCGACGGGCTCATCGTCTCCGACTGGCCCGCCGAACCCGGCGTGACCGAGTCGACCAACCTCGAGCGGCTGTGGGCCATGGCCCCCGTCCTCGGTCTCCTCCCCACCTACCCCGGGCTCGACACCGCCGATCCGACCACTGCCCCCCCTGAACTTGCGTTCCTCACCGCGCCGTCACCGTGGTGAGGAACGCACCGTGGTGAGGACCGCCAGTCGAGGCGGGGGTGGGGTCCGGTGAGAGGTTTGGGGCGTTCCGTGCCCGCAGAGCGGGTCTGATGGGATTCGGGCAAGGCCGTGGCGGGTAGTTCCAGGCCGTGACCGGAAGGAGCGGCTGATGTACCTCGCCCGAGCCAGGAGCCTCATGGCCGGCGGCTTCGCGCTGCTGGCGTTCGTCGCCGCCCTCGCCGTCGGCACGGCCTCCGCCCCGGCCCTGGGCGGGATCAGCTGGGTGATGGTGACCGCCGGCGCGGCCGGGGTCGTCTACGTGACGGGCGCGGTCCTGGTGGCCGCCCTGCTCGACGGACGGGCCCAGCCCCACCGTGGCCTGCACCCGGCCACGGTCGTCAGCTCTCGAGGTGGCAGGCTTCGTTCCAGCGGTCGATGACCGTCGTCTCCCGCTCCCAGCCCAGCACCGACACCGAGGCGGTCGACAGGTAGTAGCGGGAGGCCTCCACCGGCGGCTGCTCCAGCCAGCAGGCGGCGATCACCCGCAGGATGTGGCCGTGGGCGAAGAGGGCGACGTCACCTGGCACGTCCTGGACCCCGGCCACGACCCGGGCGGCCCGGGCCGCCACCTGTTCCAGTGTCTCGCCGCCGGGGAAGCCGTCGTGCCACGGCGTCCACCCGGGCCGCTGTTGGCGGATCTGGGCCGCGGTGCGGCCGTCGTACTCGCCGTAGTCCCACTCCACGAGGTCGGGGTCGACTGCGGCGACGTCGCCGAACCCGGCCAGTTCGGCCGTCTCCCGGGCCCGCTTCAGCGGGCTCACCAGGACGATGGCGAAGTGTTCCCGGGCCAGGCGGACCCGGAGCCGTTCGGCCTGGCGGCGGCCCTCGTCGGTGAGGGGGATGTCGGTCCGGCCGGTGTGCTGGGCGGACACGCTCCATTCGGTGGCGCCGTGCCGGATGAGGAAGATCCGCGGCGGGTTGACGCTCATCGGAGTGGCGCTCTCTCCCTCAGCCTCCCGCCCGGAGGCGGCGGTAGCGGCGGATCAGGGCCTCCGAGGAGCTGTCGTGCCCGGCGCCGGACCGGCCCGCCCCGGCCTGGCCCGGAGCGGCCAGCTCGGCGGCGATGCGGGTGGCCAGCACCTTGCCCAGCTCGACACCCCACTGGTCGAAGGAGTTGATGTTCCAGACAACTCCCTGGGTGAAGACCTTGTGCTCGTAGCAGGCGATGAGCTGGCCGAGCACCGACGGCGTGAGCCGGGGGGCGAGGATGGTGTTGGTGGGCCGGTTGCCGGGGAACGTCCGGTGCGGCACGAGCTCCGGCGCCACGCCCTCGGCCGCCACCTCCTCGGCGGTCTTGCCGAAGGCCAGAGCCTCGGTCTGGGCGAAGAAGTTGGCCATCAGCAGGTCGTGGTGCTCCAGCTGCACCGGGGAGTGGTCGTAGTCGGGCCGGGCGAAGCCGATGAAGTCGGCCGGGATGAGCCGGGTGCCCTGGTGGATCAGCTGGTAGAAGGCGTGCTGCCCGTTGGTGCCGGGCTGGCCCCAGACGATCGGGCCGGTGCCGACCGGCACCGGCCGCCCCTGCCGGTCGACCGACTTCCCGTTCGACTCCATGTCCAGCTGCTGGAGGTAGGCCGGGAAGCGGGCCATGTTGTGGCTGTAGGGCAGGATCGCCACGGTCTCGGCGCCGAAGAAGTCGTCGTACCAGAGGCCGATCAGGCCCAGCAGGGCCGGCAGGTTCGCTTCGAACGGTGCCGAGCGGAAGTGCTCGTCGATGGTGTGGAAGCCGGCCAGGAACTCCCGGAAGGCGTCCGGCCCGATGGCGATCATGAGCGACAGGCCGATGGCCGAGTCGACCGAGTACCGGCCGCCGACCCAGTCCCAGAAGCCGAACATGTTGGCGGTGTCGATGCCGAATTCCGCCACTTTCTCGGCGTTGGTCGACACGGCCACGAAGTGCCGGGCGACGGCCGCTTCGTCGCCCAGGGCACCCACCAGCCAGGCCCGGGCGGTGCGGGCGTTGGTCAGGGTCTCGAGCGTGGTGAACGTCTTTGACGACACGACGAACAGGGTCTCGGCCGGGTCGAGATCCCGGGTTGCCTGGTGGATGTCGGTGCCGTCGACGTTGGACACGAACCGCACCGTCAGGGCCGGGTCGGCGAACGCCCGGAGGGCGTCGTAGGCCATGGCCGGCCCGAGATCGGAGCCGCCGATCCCGATGTTGACCACGTTGCGGATGGGCCGGCCGGTGAAGCCCACCCACTGCCCGAAGCGGACCTGCCCGGCGAAGAGCGACATCCGGTCGAGGACCTGGTGGACGGCCTCGACGACGTCTTCACCGTCGACCACGAGGGACGAGCCCCGAGGCATCCGCAGGGCGATGTGGAGCACCGGGCGGTGTTCGGTGGTGTTGATCCGTTCCCCCCGCCACATGGCCTCGATCCTGCCGGGGAGATCGGCCCGGGCGGCGAGGGCGGCCAGCAGGCCGACCGTCTCGGCCGTGAGCCGGTTCTTCGAGTAGTCGAGGTGGAGGTCGCCGGCCTCGACCGTCATCGTCTCGCCCCGCTTCGGGTCGTCGGCGAAGAGGGTCCGGAGGTGGACGCCGCCCACGGCGGCGTGGTGGTCGGCCAACCGCTGCCATTCGGGGCTGGCCGTGATGGCCTGGGGTTCGCTCACCGCGTTCCTTCCCGTTCCTCGGCCGGTCGGAGATGCCCGGTCTCGTTGAAGCTCAGGAGGACGGGCGACGTCCGGCCCCGCCCGACCCGGGTGATCGAGGCGAGGCCGAGGAACATCCGCCAGGCGACCGTGCCGTCGACGCCGAGGGCCCAGGCGGTGGCCGCCTTGATCGGCGAGACGTGACTGACGGCCACGACGAGGCCCTGGTCGAGGGTGTCGAGGCAGAACGACTCGACCCGGCGCGACAGCGAGTCGAGGCTCTCGCCCTCGGGGGCGACGGGGTCTCCGTTCCGGCGCTCCGGGGAGTCGTCCTTCCTCCACCGGTCGACGTCGGCGATGGCCAGGCTGCCGGCCGGTCGGCCCTCCCATGTCCCCCAGTCGATCTCGACCAGCCGCTCGTCGACGGTAACCGGAACTCCGCAGGCGGAGCTGATGGCCTCGGCGGTCTGGCCGGCCCGCAGCAGCGGGCTGGTCAGGACCTGTGCCACGGGCTCTTCGGCCAGGGCGGCGGCGAGGAGTTCCGCCTGCCGGAGGCCCTCGTCGGTGAGCTCCGGATCGGCCCGGCCGAGCACCAGCCCGTCCCGGTTGGGGGCCGTCTGCCCGTGGCGGGCGAAGACGATCACCGCCGTTCGACTGCCACTAGCGGACGAGGATCGCGCCGCAGTGCTCGCAGCGGACGAGGGTGTCGGCCGGCAGGTGGCGGATGCGGTCGACCTCGGTGGCAGGCAGGGAGAGGTGGCAGGCCTGGCAGTTCATGCCCACGAGCCGGGCCGCGCCGACCCCCCGGTTGGCCGTCCGGATCTGCTCGTAGAGGCGCAGGGTGGCTTCGGGGATGCCGGGGGCCAGTGCCGCCCGGGCCTCCTCCTCCACCGCCAGCTCGGCGTCGATCTCCCCCTCTTGGGAGGCGATGGCCGCCAGCAGCGTTTCCATCTCGGCCACGACGGCCGCCTGGGCCGCCTCCAGCTCGGCGACCTCCCCGTCGAGCACCTCCCGGCGGACGAGCACCTCGAGCTCCTCGTCCTCCAATTCACCGGCGTGGCGGCGGAGCTGGTCGATGTCGGCCTGCATGGCCTGGAGCTCCTTCGGCGAGCTGACCGTGCCGGAGTACATCTTGGTGTCGACGGCCTTGGCCTTGGCCTCGAGGCTGCGGACCTCGTCGTCGAGTCGGCGCTCTTCGCGCAGCTCGACGTCGCGCCGCTCCGTCACCTCCGCCCGCCGGGCCTCCAGCTCGGCGTACGCCGCTCGCCGGGCCTCGACCTCCGCCCGCTCCGGAAGCGTCACCTTGCGGTGACGGAGGCGGTCGACCGCGCTGTCGTGGTTCTGCAGGGTGAGCAGGTCGGCGAGCGCCATGGCGGCCCGAGCCTAATGGCTCGTCGAACCCGGACCCTTCACCACCCGGACCAGGGTCGACCCGACCGGCGCCTGGGGGTCGGGCGGGATCTGGTCGTGATAGGTCACCAGGCCGAGGTAGGTCCCGTCGGCGGGCAGGCTCGACCACGCCACCTCGAGCTCGACCGCGTCGCCCGGCGTCACGACCTTCGGGTCGCCCCCGACGACCAGGCCCGGGGCGGTCGACGGACTGGCCGGGTCGTCGGGCGTCGGGTCGGCACCGAGCCAGGTCGTGAAGTCGAAGGTGGAAGCGGGACTCTGCGTCTTGAAGCCGACGACCGCGAACCGGTAGGTGCCCGGCGGCGGCAGCATCAGGGCGATCGACTCTTCGGACCCCGGCCCGGCCGAGAGCCCGACGACGTCGGAGGCGTCGAGCCCCTTCCCGTCCTGGTCGCGGAACAGGTAGAGGTCCACGTCGGTGCCGGCCGCGCCGCCGTCGACGGCGGAGATCGCACCGGCCAGCACCTGGGCGCCGGGCGGAACCTCGACGTCGTAGGTGCGGACCCCCTCCGACGGGGCCCAGGGATGGTCATGGGCGGACGACGCCGTGGCCACCGTCTGGCCCGGCTGCAGGCGGGGCGGAGCGAGGCCCCAGCCCAGACCCGACAGGCTGCCGGCGAATCCGGCCCGGACCGGGAGCGCGGCGGTGCCGGCGGCGGCGGACGTGACCACCTGCAGGGTGGGGGCGGCGTCCATCTTGACCGGCTGGACCGAGACGGGAAGCCGGACCGTGCGCCCGTCGGCCGCGTTGGTGAGCACCACCGCGCCAGAGCTGTAGGCGTTCATGGGCGCGCCGGCCAGCGTCAGCGAGAGCGTCACGGCCTGCGTCGCCCCCGGGGCGATGTCGAAGCGGGCCGGCGCCACCGTGCCGAGGATGCCGGTCGGCGCCTCGACCGACGCCACCCAGGTCTCGGGCCGGCGGTCGACGCTGGTGAAGGTGCGGACCGTGGACCCCGTGCCCGTGAAGCGGGAGAAGGCCACCGACGGCAGGTTGAGGTCGACCGCCGCCAGGGGCGTGACCGCGGCGTCGGTCACCGCCTCGGGGGCCTGCGCCTTGAGGTAGCGGACGTAGTCGAGCACCGGGGTGTCGACGACGAGGCCGGCGGTCGCCGCCCGGTTGGGGTCGATCCGCCCCGAGCCGACGTCGAGCGGCCCGGCCGGCGTCGTCCCGTCCTCCTCCACGACCTTCGGCTCGGCCGACGTCATGAGGGCCGACTTGACGGCCGCCGGTGACCAGGCCGGCTGGAGCTGGGCCAGGAGGGCCGCCGCCCCGGCCACCTCGGGGGACGCCATCGACGTTCCGCTGATGATCTGGAACGTCTCACCCGGCCGGCCGCCGCCGACGGGGGTCGGGGTCTCGGCGGCGAGGATGTTGACCCCGGGGGCGCCGACGTCGGGTTTGGCGATGTCGGGCACGGCCGTTTCGGGGCCCCGGGAGGAGAAGGCGGCCATGTGGTCGCCGGCGGCGACGGCCGGATGGCCGCCGCCGAGGGTCAGCGTGGCCGGCGCGCCGCCGGCCAGGAGCCCCCGGATGGCGGCGCCGTCAGCGGCCGACACGTGGACCGACGGCACCCAGTGGAGGTCGGCCACGAGGTCCTCCTCCGGCTTGGTGTTTGCCAGCACCATGCCCACCCCGCCGGCGTCGTGCACGACCTTGCTCTTCTCGACGCGGGCGTTCTGGCCCCGCTGGCACAGCACGGCCTTGCCGGCCACGGCGGCCGGGTCGAGCGACCCGGGCAGGCACAGCGCCGCCTTGGCGGTGTCCTTGACGTCGGCCGGAGCAGCGGTGGCGTCGATCAGCGGGGCGTGGGCCAGGGCGCCCGTCAGCGAGGTGCCCGTGCCGACGGCCGATTCGGCGGCGCCGGCCGGGGTGCCGCCGGCCAGGACCCCGGGCGTGACGGTGAAGGTCGACTCGAACGTGCGGCCGAGCGTGGTGGCCGCCACGGACGTCACCCACGGCACGCCGGTCGGGGACCCGATGGTGCCGGGCTTCGGCCCGTCGTTGCCGGCGGCGTTGGCCACGAACACGCCGGCGGCGGCGGCGCCGAGGAAGGCCCGCTCCACCGGCCCGAAAACCGACGAGGTGGCCGAGCCCACCGAATAGTTGATGACGTCGACGCCGTCGGCCACGGCGGCGTCGACGGCCGCCACGGCGTCGGAGGCCATGCAGCTGCCCTCGACGGCGTCGCCGGTGGCGGCCGTGCCCGTCCAGCAGATCTTGTAGGCGGCGATCCAGGCCCGGGGGGCGATGCCCGACACCGCCGGGATCCCGAGGTCGTAGCCGCCGATCTTGGGCCGCACGCCGTAGTTGCCGGCGGCGGTGGCGGCCACGTGACTGCCGTGACCGTTGGCGTCGCGGGGGGAGAGGAATTCGCCCGACTTCAGGTTCTGGGCCCCGAACCCGTCGACGAAGTAGCGGGCGCCGATGAGCTTGTGGTTGCAAGCGGTGGCCGGGAAGCTCGCCCCGGTCTGGCAGGTGCCCTTCCAGCCGGACGGGACCGGGTAGGCCGGGCCCTGGTAGAGGTGCCCGCCGGGCCCGTCGGGGGCGTCGGCGAAGCTGGGGTGCTCGGGGTAGATGCCGGTGTCGATGACCCCGATCTTGACCCCGGCACCGGCCTTCTCGGATCCGCCGAGCCGGGACCAGATCCCCCCTGGCAGCCCGAGGAAGGCGGGCGTCTCCTGCCCGGCCGAGCCACGACCGGCGGACCCGCCGCCGGGCGACCCGCCGCCCGCCGACCCGCCGCCCGCCGACCCGCCGCCGGGCGGCCCGACACCGGGCGGACCGTCGGGCTCGCCGGCCGGATGATCGGCCAGCGGGTGCGACACCGTGTCCGGCGTGACCGCCACCACGCCGGCGGTGCGGGCCAGGCTCGCCGCCTCCGGGGCCGTGAGACGGGCGGCGAAACCCGAGAATGCGTTCCGGTAGCGGTGCAGGACGGGCGCGGCAGCGGCCCGGGCCGTCGACAGCACGCCGCGCTGGGCGCGATCGAGCAGGGCTGTGTAGCGCCGGACGGACGCCGCGCCGGGATCGAGCCGCCGGCCGGTGACCTGGGGGCTGGTGGCGGCCAGGGCGTTGACGCCGCCGCCATAAGCGGCCACGGGCGGCCCGGCCAGCTGGACGATGTAGGTGGAGCGGGGCCCCGACACGGACTCCGCCGCCCCCGCCGGCCAGAGGACGGCGGCCAGGGCGACCACCACCGCAGCCACCACGGCGCCCGGTCTCACACTCGATGACATCGCGACCTCCTCGCGGCTCGGTCGGGGCTCACGAAGTGCGCTGCGACGGAAGGGAGCGAAGAGGGGACGTTGCTCGGGGGGCCCAGACGGGGATGAACCTAGCCGGAGGGTGTGACAGGGACAAAACGGATTTTGTCCCGGCCGGTACGGTTGGTCCGAATGGTCCGTCACGCCTGGCCTCCACCGTGATCATCGACATCTCCCGGCCGATCGGCCCCGACACTCCGGTCTGGCCCGGCGACCCGCCGGTCCTCGTCGAGCCCGTCGCCCGCGTCGGGGACGGCGACCCGGCCGACGTCTCCCGCCTGGTGCTCGGCACCCACACCGGCACGCACGTCGACCCTCCGGCCCACTTCCTCCCCGGCGGCGTCACCGTCGACGCCCTCCCCCTCGACGTCCTCGTCGGGCCCGCCGTCGTCGCCGACTTCACCGCCGGGGGCCCGATCGACGCCGGGGCCCTCGAGTCCCTCGTCCTCCCCGCCGGGACGAGCCGCCTGCTACTCAAGACGACGGGCGGATCAGCGGCCGGGGCCACGGCCGGCGACGTCACCGCCGACGGCGCCCGGTGGCTCGTCGAACGGGGCGTGCGGCTCGTGGGGGCCGACACGCTGTCGATCGAACCGGCGTCGGGGGAGACAGGTGAAGCCTCCGAGTTTCCGGTGCACCGCATCCTGCTCGGGGCCGGGGTCGTGATCGTCGAGGGGCTCGACCTCTCGGGCGCCCCGGCCGGGTCCTACCAGCTCGTCTGCCTGCCGCTGCGCATCGCCGGGGGCGACGGCGCGCCGGCCCGGGCCGTCCTCATCGCGCCGTGACCGAGATCGTCGTCCTGGCCGACACCCACATCCGCCGGGGGTCCGCCCGGCGGCTCCCGCCGGCGGTCTACGCCGCCCTCGACCGGGCCGACCTCGTGCTCCACGCCGGCGACGTCGTCACCGGGGCGCTGCTCGAGGAGCTGAACGGGTTCGCCCCCACCGTGGCCGTCCTCGGCAACAACGACACCGAGCTCACCGGGCAGCTCCCCGAGGAGCGGCTCCTGACCGTCGAGGGCCTGCGGGTCGCCCTGGTCCACGACTCCGGTGCCCGCAAGGGCCGGGAGGCCCGGTTGCGGCGCCGCTTCCCCACCGCCGATCTGGTGGTGTTCGGCCACAGCCACATGCCCGTCGACGCCGAGGGCCTCGACGGCCAGCGGCTCTTCAACCCCGGCTCGCCGACGGAGACGCGCCCGGCCTACCGGGGCCTCGGCTTCGGCCGGCTCCGGATCGACGCCGGGCAGCTCGTCGAGCACGAGCTGATCCCAGTCGAACGCTGACGGGGGCGCCCGCCGGTCAGACCTTCGAGTCGTACTCCGCCAGGCGCCGGGCCATACCGGACATGATCTTGCGGGTCATGCGGGGGGCGTCGGCCAGCGCGGCCTCGAACTCCCGCCGGCTGAGCACGATCGCCTCCATCGGCGTGACGGCGGTGACCGTGGCGTTGCGGTCGGCGTCGATCAGGAGGGACAGCTCCCCGAAGAAGTCGCCCGGGCCGAGCTCGCCCACCTTGCGGCCCTTGCGACTCACCTTGGCCCGCCCGCTCACGATCACGAAGAACTCGAGCCCCCGATCGCCCTCCTTCACGAGGACGTGCCCTTCGGCGATGGGGATGTCGGTCGTCCGGCGGGACAGCTTGCGCAACTCGTCCCGCGTGCAGCCGCTGAACAGGGAGACCTGCGTCAGGTGCTCGATGTAGGCGTCCCGGCCGGCCATCAACGGGCCCTCTTCGACAGCAGCACCCGGTCGGTCACCCGTATGCGGCCCCGGCTGAGTGACACCGCTCCCGCCTCTTCCGCCTGGCGCAGCACACGGTTGACCGTCGCCCGCGACGTACCGGCCAGGCTGGCCAGGTCGTCCTGGGTCAGGGCCACCTCGACGTCCTCGACCTGGTCCCGCGAGGCGTAGATCTCGGCCAGCGACAGGAGGCGGCGGATGACCCGCCGGTCGACCGGCACGAACAGCGCCTCCATCAGCTGCACGTTGACACGGCGGATGTTGGCCATGAGGACGTCGAAGATGAACAGGTCGATGCCGGGGTAGCGGCGCCGCAAGTCGAGGAACTGGCCCCGGTCGACGGAGAGGGTCTCGGTGGGCTCGAGGGCCATCACGGTGGCCCCCCGGCGGCCGCCCTCCTCGAGGACGGCCATCTCCCCCACGACGTCGCCCCGGCCGAGGACACCGACGGTGGCGGCGTCGCCCAGCGGCGTCGTGATGCGGATCGCCACCCGGCCCTTGTCGATCAGGTGGAGCGTGTCGCCCGGATCGCCCTCGTGGAACAGGACCTCCCGCCGGGCGAAGCGCCGCCGCCGAGCGGCCGACAGCACCCGGCGGCGATCCTCCTCCGACAGGGAACGGAGCAGCGGCCAGTCGGCGCCCATGGTCAGAGTCTCGCCGGTTCCGTCACCGAACGCCATCGTAGAGATCGGGCGGTGGGCCAAGCCGGAGGGCGCCATGCCGAGCGAGGTTAGGGACGGAGGGGCCGGCCGTCGTGCGCCCGGCTGGCACCCGATCTGTGACGGCGGAGACAGTGGTGGCGTCGAGACGACGACAGACCGCGCGGTCGCCGAACCCGTAGGCTGGGATGGCAGTGTCCCAGCAACCATTGGAACTCATCCTCCTCAAGCAGGTCGCGGGGTACCTCGCGACCCCGCTGTTCCTGGTCGATCCGACCGGGACGTTGCTGTTCTACAACGAACCGGCCGAGGAGCTCCTCGGCCACCGCGACGAGGAGACCGGCCAGATGCCGCTGGAAGAGTGGGGCACGCTCTTCTCCCCCACCGACAGCCTCGGCCGGCCCCTGCCCCCGAACGATCTGCCCCTCGCCCGGGCTCTCGCCGGCCGCACCCCGACCCAGGGCAACTTCTTCATCCAGGGCCTCGACGGCGTCTCGCGGCACCTGTCGGTGACGGCCGTCCCCCTCGAAGGGCCGGGTGGCACCAACCTCGGGGCGCTGGCCATCTTCTGGGCCCTGCCCCGCCGGTGAACGTCATCCTGCGCGGCGTGCGCGGCTCCCTGCCGAGCCCCCGGCCCGAGACCGCCCGCTACGGCGGCAACACGTCGTGCGTCGAGGTGCGGGCCGCGCCCGGCTGCATCGCCGTGCTCGACGCCGGGACGGGGATCCGGGGGGTGGACGACAAGGCCTCGGAGCTGCGGCGCATCGACGTCCTGCTGAGCCACCTCCACATGGATCACATCCTGGGGCTGGGCTTCTTCCGGCCGCTGTACCAGCCGGGCCTCGAGGTGCACCTGTGGGGGCCGCCGTCGACGACGCAGAGCCTCCACGCCCGCCTCACCCGGTACCTGTCACCGCCGCTGTTCCCCGTCCGCCTGCGGGATCTCCCCTGCCGGCTCGAGCTGCACGACGCCCCCCGGGGGTCCTTCGAGCTGCCGGGCCTGCGGGTGACGGCCGATCTCGTCTGCCACCCCGGCCCGACCCTCGGCTACCGCCTCGAGGGTAACGGGGGCGGGGTGCTGACCTACCTCTCCGACCACGAACCGGCGCTCGGCACCGGTGCGGTGAGCGGGCCTCCGGAGTGGGTGTCGGGCTACGACCTGGCCCGCGGCGCCGACGTCCTCATCCACGACGCCCAGTACACCGACGACGAGTACCCGGCCCACGTCGGCTGGGGCCACAGCTCGGTGAATCATGCCATTGCCTTTGCCGAGCTCGCCGGCGTCGGCTGCCTCGTCCCCTTCCACCACGACCCCGACCACGAGGACCAGGCGCTCGACGCCATGTACGCCAGCGCCGGACGGGGGCGCAGCCTCGAGGTCGCGCCGGCCCGGGAAGGCACCGAACTCGAGATCTGAAGCGGCTAGGTGTCGCCCGCCAGCGCAGCCTTGATCTCGGGCAGCGCCTCCCGGGCCGCCCGCTCGCCCTCGAGGACGAACTCGTCGATGCGGCTGAAGTCGAAGCTCGACGCCGGCCCCACCTTGGGACGGATGAGGATGTCGACCAGCGGCAGCTGCGCCTTGATCATCTCCCGCTCCATGGAGTTCAGCATCCGGCCCATGATCTGGAGCAGGTGCGGATCCGACATCGCGTCGGCCGACAGCTCCTGCCCGGCGACGTTGGAGCCGATCACGATCCGCAGCCCGGCGTCGCGCAGGACGCTGGCCGGCATCGGGTTGACCACCGCGCCGTCGATGCAGCGCCGGTTGCCGACCGGCCAGGGGTTCATGGCGCCCGGAATGCTGAGCGACGCACGGATCCCGTCGGCCAGCGGGCCCCGGTCGATCACCACCTCCGCCCCGCCGGTGACGTCGGTGGCCACCACCCAGCAGGGGATGACGGTATCGGCGAACGTCTTGTTCTCCATCCACCGCTCGAGCTGGCGGTGGAGCTTCACCCCTTTGAACAGGGCGGAGCGCGGCAGCAGGTTGAAGTCGAACCGGCGGAACTGGAGCCCGGCGGCCAGTTCCCGGGCGTGCCGGAGCATCTCGTCGTCGGACACGCCGAGGGCGAGGCCGGCGGCGGCCATGGCCCCGCCGCTGGTGCCGGCCACGGCGTCGATGACGATGCCCGCCTCGCGCAGCACCCGCACCACGCCCAGGTGCGCCAGCGCCTTCGACCCGCCGCTGGAGAGGGCGAGGCCGAGCGCCTGCCCGGTGACCCAGCGGGCCACCCGTTCGAACGACGCCGGGCTCCCGTCGCCCGGCACGACGGCATGGGCCGGCCCCGGGCGGCGTACCCAACCCGGCACCGGACCGAAGGCCGCGATGTGCTCGGCGAGGTCGACGGCCACCCGCCCGACGGCGCTTTCCGACCGCGGCACCACCAGCAGGAGAAAGGCGATGCCGTCGATGTCGTGCCCGGCCAGGCCGGCCAGCGTCTCGGCGTCGAGAGGGTCGACCGCCGGGCGCACGACGCCCTCCGGCAGGGGACCGGCGCCGGCTGCCCCCGGCAGCTCCAGCACGCCGACCCGGCCCGCTCCGGCCCGGGCCTGCACCGCCGCCGCCAGGCCGGCCGTGCCGGGCCCGAACACGGCGGTGAACCGGGTCGTGGGCGGCGCCACCAGCTGACGGTTGGTCGCCACCAGCCGCCGGCCCAGCTCCCGCGACAGCTCGACGCCGATCACCGGGTGCTCGGTGAGGAGGGTGTCGAGGTCGGGCCGGTGGAGGGCCCACAGCCACGTGTCGGCCGCCACCCGCAGGGTGGCGGAGCGCGGCTCGCCGAGCAGCAGGGCCAGCTCTCCCACGAAGCTCCCCGGCCCCAGCGCCGCCAGCGGTGCCTGGTCGGCGCCGGCCAGCACCTCGACCTGGCCCGACACCACGAGGTACATCGTCTCGCCCGGCTCGCCCTGGCGGAATACGACGTCGCCCCGCT
>JAUZEY010000163.1 GCA_030838785.1 Actinomycetota bacterium
CCCCCGACGGGCGGACGCTGCGGGAGCACAAGCAACGCCTCCGAGACGCCAACACCAGCCGGGTCCGCATGATCGCCCGGGCGACGGGCATGACCCACGCCGCCGTCAACGGCGAGCTCAACCGGACCATCGGCCTGAAGAAGATCAGCGAGGCGACCGTGGAGCAGCTCGAGCGGCGCCTGGACAAAGCCGAGCAGTGGTGGAAGCAGGCCTCGGCCAAGACCCTCACCGGCTGACCGGTCCGGTCGCCGGCAGATCGTCAGCGCCAGTCGTCGATGACCCAGGCGTCGGGGTGGTGGTAGCCCTCGTCGTCGGCGTTGTGCATGGCAACGCCGATCATCTCGGCCCGGAAGCCGCGGTCGAGGAGAGCGCGGTAGGCGCCGCGGCGGGCGGTGTTGACGCCGGCCACGACCACGGACGCGCCCCGGCCGAGCGCGAAGGCTTCACAGGCCTCGAGCAGCCGGCGGAAGCGCTCTCCGGCGTCGGGGCCGGGACGGGCGGCGCCGACCTTGACGAAGCAGACGCCGGAGCCCGCCTCGGTGCCGGGGCCGGACTGGCAGACGGCGAAGGCGTCGAGTGCTCCAGCCAACCCATGAACCACGACGGTGTCGCCCAGCTTCTGGCGCTCCGCCGCCCGGATCTCCCGCTCCACCTCGAAGCCGGGATAGACCTGACCGGTCAACTCCGAGCAGGCGGCCAGGGCCACCTCCGGGTCGGTCATCTCCGACAGCGGCGTCCAACCGGTCGCCCCGGGGTTGGGCCCGGCCGGCTTGGCCATCACCGGTGTGAGGAAGCGGGGTAGGAAGCCGTAGCGCTGGTAGAGCGACACGTGCTTCGTGCTCTGGGGGAAGGTGAACAGGCCCCGATGCGTGACGCCCCATTCGTCGAGGATCGGCATGGTGGCGTCGAGCAGACGTCGGGCCACGCCCCTGTCCCACAGTTCGGGGAGCACCGTGAGGGGGCCGAAGAAGCCGACGCTGCCCCAGCGGGTCACGAAGTTCGTCCCCACCAGCCGCCCGTCCAGCTCGGCGGCCAGTGCCGCGGTGGGATCGGCCGCAAAGCGGGAGCGGACATAGTCGGCGTCGCCCATGAACGCCGTCGGATCCGGAAGGCCCAGAAAGGTGCCGAAGGCGAGCCGCATGATCCGGTCCGCTTCGCCCAGCTCCGCTTCCTGAAGGGCCCGCACGTTCAACCCGTTCATGCGCCGACGCTAGCCGGGGGGAGAGGGAGGATCGACGCCGGAAAGCTGTGGGGACCCCAACACCCAGCCGGACACATCCCACAGCCGCAACCGGAGATAGCAGCCGTCGGCCGGGATCGGCCCGCCGGGAAAGAGGGTGCGGGCGTTCCTCAGGTGCAGGTGGCGGGGGGCTTCGTCGGGAGCCGGGTCCTGGGCCGCCCCGGCTTCGACCTCGCTCTCGCTCGGGAAGAAGGTCCGCCCCATGTCCTGGAACAGGTCCCGGAAGGCATCGGCACCCTGCCCGGCGGCGAAATCCGCCACCTCCTGCATGAACATGCGGGGCGGGATCATCGTCCCGGCCACCCACGTCCCGCCCACGAGAAGGGTCAGGTCGACCTGCCAGGCCTCCCGGTTCAACGTCAGGACGAAGGCTCGGAGGAGGGGGTCGATATAGGCGTCATCCACGAGATCAGCCTGACCCCGCCGTGGGCCGTCCGCCAGTCGGCCCCTCGGGGGTGAGGTCTCATCGGGGCTCGGGTACGGTCCGTCGGGCCACTGCCACGAACGTGTGCTCTTGATAGCATAGAAGTATGACGGTGCGGGAGCGGTTGTCGGCGACGGTGGAGGCCCAGTGGCTGGCCGCGGGGCGGGCGGCCGTGGCCGAGGGCCGAGCCGAGAGCCTCAGTGCCTGGGTGAACGACGCCCTGCGGCGCCAAGCGGACTATGACCGGCGGATGCAAGCGCTCGACGACTTTCTCGCCGCCTATGAGGCCGAGCACGGCGAGATCACCGAGGAAGAGATGCGGGAGGCTGAACGCCGGTCCCGTTCCCGAGCGGTTGTCGTTCGGACGCCCCCGGCCGGCAAGGGCGCAGGCTCGCGGCGGGGGAAGCAGGGAGCGCGGTGAGCATCGTGCTCGACGCCGGTGCGCTCATCGCGGTCGAACGGGGTGATCGAGACATGATCGCGCTCATCAAGCGGGAGCGGCGGGAGGGCCGGGCGCCCCTCAGTCACGGTGGTGTCATCGGCCAGGCGTGGCGAGGTGGGTACGGGCGCCAGGCGATCTTGGGCCGCCTCCTACCGGGTGTCGATGTTCAGGCCCTCGATGACGAACTGGGTCGTCGGGCGGGTGTCCTCCTCGGCGCCGCGGGCGGAGCCGACGTCATCGACGCCGCCGTCGTCCTGCTCGCCCACGATGGCGACGAGATCTTCACCTCGGATCCGGGAGACCTGCGGGATCTTGCCGCCGTGGCCGGCAGGCACGTGGAACTGATCCCGGTCTGATCCCGGCTCTGACCGGTTCGCTCAGGAGGCGGTGACGAACCGGCGGACGATCTCGTCGAGGTAGCCGACCTCCCGGTCCATGGCCGCCGCCACGGCGTCCGACCGGGCCGCCTGGAGGAGCCGCTTCGTGTTCCGCACGCCTTCGAGGGGGGCGGCGGCGATGCGGCGGGCGAGGCCGAGCGTCTCGTCGAGGAGCCCTTCGGGGGCGCAGCGCTTCCAGGCCAGGCCCCGGGCCACGGCCTCCTCGGCCCCCATCCACTCGCCCGTCAGGAGGTAGAAGGCGGCGGCCTGCGGCCCGATGGCGGTGGGGAGGAGCAGGCTGCTGGCCGCCTCGGGGACGAGCCCGAGGGCCACGAACGGCAGTTTGAAGCGGGCGGCGTCCGACGCCAGGACCAGGTCGAAGTGGAGGAGCATCGTCGTCCCCACGCCGACGGCGGCCCCGTTCACGGCCGCGATCAGCGGCTTGTCGAACGCCGCCAGCGCCCGGGCGAAGGGGTCGAAGCGGCCGGCGGCCGACGGGTCGTCCTTCAGCCCGGCGAGAGCCTTCAGGTCCTGGCCCGCCGAGAAGCTGTCCCCGGCGCCGGTGATCACGCAGACCGTGACCGAGTCGTCGGCGGCCGCCTCGCCGAGGGCTACCCGGACGGCGTCGTAGAGCTCGTTGTTGAAGGCGTTTTTCGCCTCCGGCCGGTCGAGGGTGAGGACCCGGACGGCGCCGTCGTCCTCGATACGCAGAACCCTGTCGTTCGTCACCGGGTGAGAATAGAGCGGCTGCCCCACCTACACCCCAAACCGGGTCAGGTCGTCGGCGATCACGGCGAAGGTCGCAGCGTGCGGATCCGGCCCGGATACCCGGGCCAGCGTCCCGGGGCGATGCGTCCTGAGAGGTCCCACCCGACGTCAAGTGAGCCAGGGAAAGGAAGGTCGCACCGTTGACGCTCAAGGGCGCGGCCGTGGCGACCACGCCGGCGCCGGCGGCGGAACCGGTGGCGGTGGCGGTGGCGACGCCCGTACCCCAGGCGGCGCTGCCGGCGGCGGCCAGGGAATCGGTCGCCGCGACATCGGCGCGCCGCGCCAGCTCACGGGCGGCGTCGCCGTACTCGGCGCCGACGGAGCTGAGCTCGCTTTGGGCCGAACCGAGCTCGGCGGCCGCCCGCTCGCTGACGGCGGACGGCATAGCGCCGCAGCAACAGCCGCCGAGCGCGATCCGAGCGTCAGTGAGGGCAGCCGAGGCGGCACCGAGCACGGCCCCCATCTCCTGAAGCTCGCCGGGGTCGATACGGATAATGGTCATCACACCCTCCTGTCGTTCAGGGAAGCAGCGCGACAAGCCCGGCGACGGCGTCGGTCGGCCGGCGTGCCTGGTCCGCCCAGCTGCGGGCCGCCTCGTCGTCCACGTCGGACGACTCCGCGTGGGCGTACTGAAACTCCTTTGGCCACGCGGTCGTAGATTTCCGCCGCTGCGGCATGCCCTCCCCGCTCGACGAGCAGGTCGGCCGTGCGGACCATCGTTTCCGCGGTCCTGGACTGCAGTGGGTAGGCGTGGTTGTAGCCGCTCCCGTCCTGCTGGGCGGCGATAGTGCGACAGGTGTCGATGACGCCGTCGTACGT
>JAUZEY010000203.1 GCA_030838785.1 Actinomycetota bacterium
AGGACAACGAAGCGGAGTGACTGCCCGAACCGGAGCCCGATGGCCCGCGCCGCTTCCGCCTGCCCGTTGGGAACGGCGTTGATCCCGCTCCGGACGGCCTCGCAGACGAAGGCGGCGGTGTAGACGATCAGCCCGGCGACGGCGAAGCGGTAATAGCTCTGGCGTACCCCGACCTCCGGCAGCCCGAAGGCCACGAAGAAGAGCACCACGGTCAGCGGGCAGTTGCGGACCAGGGTGACGTAGGCGGTGCCCGTCCACCGCAGTGGGGGCACCGGCGACACACGGAAGGCGGCCAGCAGGGTGCCGAGCAGCAGCGCTCCCGTCCCCGCCCACAGGCAGATCCCGAGGGTCTTGACGAAGCCGTGCCAGTAGAGGTCGAAGTGGTCGACGACGACGTGCATCAGATCAGGTTTTCAGACGTAGGGGTTCAGACGCACGGATCGGCCGGCGGCAGGGTCGGGGCCGCGCCGGCCACCTTCCCGGCGGTCTTGTCCCAGGCCGCCTTGTACCGCCCGTCGCCGACCGCCTTCTGCAGCGTCGAGTCGATGAACTGGCAGAACTTCACGTCGCCCTTCTTGATGCCGACGCCGTAGGGCTCCGAGGTGAACGGCTTGCCGACCAGCTTGAAGGCGCCGCCGCTCTTGTCGATCAGCCCGAGGAGGATGACGTTGTCGGTGGTCACGGCGTCGACCTGACCGGTACGCAACGCATCGCCGCACTTCGAGTAGACGTCGAAGAGCACGAGCTGCGCAGCATCCACGTACGCCTTGATCTTCTCCCCCGGCGTCGAGCCGGCCACCGAGCAGACCTTGGCCTTGGCCGCCTTCAGCGATTCGGGGCCGGTGACCGTGGTGTTGTCCTTCTTGACCATCAGGTCCTGGCCGGCCACGTAATACGGGCCGGCGAACGACACCCGCTCCTTGCGGGCGGCGTTGATGGTGTAGGTGGCGGCGACCAGGTCGACGGCGCCCTGGGCGATCTTCTCCTCCCGCACGGCTGACGGTGTCTCGACCCAGGTGATCTTGCTGTCCGGGATGCCGAGGTCGCCGACGATGATCTTGGCGATCTCGACGTCGAAGCCTTCCGGCTGGCCGGACAGGCCCTTGAGCCCGAAGAGGGGTTGGTCGAACTTGGTGCCGATCGTGATTTTCTGGGCCGTGTTGAGCACCGCCATGGTGGTACCGGCCTCGAACTTCGGGGCCTTGGCGTTGACCTCGGTCTTGGTGCTCTTACCGCTGCTGCATCCGGCTGCCAGCGCCAGGGTGGCGGCCAGGACGGCGACGGGCCAACGGACTGCTCGCATCGGCGGGCCTTTCCTTCAGTGGGCGAGGATCTTGGACAGGAAGTCGCGGGCCCGGTCGCTCTTCGGGTGGGCGAAGAACTCGGAGGGGGCGGCCTGCTCGACGAGGCGGCCCTCGTCCATGAACACCACCCGGTCGGCCGACTGGCGGGCGAAGCCCATCTCGTGGGTGACGACGACCATCGTCATGCCGTCGCGGGCCAGTTCCTTCATCACGTCGAGCACCTCGTTGATCATTTCCGGGTCGAGGGCCGACGTCGGTTCGTCGAACAGGAGGACCTTGGGGTCCATGGCCAGGGCCCGGGCGATGGCCGCCCGCTGCTGCTGGCCCCCCGACAGGTGGGCCGGCATCTTGTCGGCCTGGGCCGCGATCCCGACCCGGTCGAGGAGCGCCCGGGCCCGGCTCTCGGCTTCGGCCCGGGGCTGGCGGCGCACCTTGACCGGGCCGAGCATCACGTTGTCCAGCACCGTCTTGTGGGCGAACAGGTTGAACGACTGGAACACCATGCCGACGTCGGACCGCAGGGCGGCCAGCTCCTTGCCCTCCTCGGGCAGCGGGATCCCGTCGAGCAGGACCCGTCCGGAGTCGATCGTCTCCAGGCGGTTGATGACCCGGCACAGGGTCGACTTCCCCGAACCCGACGGGCCGAGGACCACGACCACCTCGCCCCGCTGGATCTCGAGATCGATGTCCACCAACACGTGGAGGGCACCGAAGTGCTTGTTGACCTGCTCGAGCACCACCAAGGGCCGGGTCATCGGCCGAATACTAAGGGCCCCGGGCCGGAACCAGCCGCGCCGCCTTCAACCGTGGATGCCGGACTGCTCCTGGGCGAGGGCGACGCGATCGGGGTCGGCGCCCAAGCCGACGAGCAGGGCCCGGAAGAGGGACTCCCAGGCGGCGGCGCCGGCGGCCGGGGAGGGGAAGAGCCGTTCCAGTTCCAGGCTGACCTGGCCATGGACCCCCGTCCACAGAGCGATGAGCATGGGCACCGGCTCGCCGCTCGGGAGGGTGCCCTGCTCGACGCACCGGGCCACCATTTCGGCGCAGTAGGCGAAGATGTCAGCCGTCCCCCGGGGGATGTCGTCGAAGAGGGACAGGCGGCCGCTCTGAAAGGCGACGCGGTACAGGTGGGGGTTGGCGAGGGAGACGGCCCGGTAGGTCCGGCCGATCCCGATGAAGTCGCCGAGGGCGTCACCGGTCCGGGGCACGGCCCGGAGGGCGGCGGCGAACCGGCTGATGAACTCGTCGGCCGTCGCCGCGACGAGGTCGTCCTTCCCGGAGAAGTTGCTGTACAGCGCCATGGTGGACGTCCCCACCTCGCGGGCGAGGCGGCGGACCGTGAGGGCGCTCGGCCCCTCGGCGGCAAAGATGCGGGCGGCGGCCTCCAGGAGCCCGGCCCGTCCGTTCGAGGAGTTGACGGCTGTCATAACACCGTTATAGTACCCGGTTATAACAACGTTATGACGCAGGGGGAGAGCCATGGCACGGGTGAACCGCCAGACGGTGGACCTCTCGGAATATCCCGACCTGGTGGTGATCTACCTCGGGATGCAGGTGTACTCGCTGCGGGGATTGCTGGCCCTCGGCAAGCTCAGCCTGCAGATCCGCAAGGCGAGGAAGGCCCAGCCCGACGGGCTGCTGGCCCACGAGGACTTCGCCTTCGCCCAGTTCCCCCTCCATGTCGCCTTCCGCCAGTACTGGCGCGACTTCGACTCGCTCGAGGCGTGGACCCGGCAACCGCCGCACGGCCAGTGGTGGCGGGACTTCCTGGCCGACACGAAGGGGACCGGCTTCTGGCACGAGACCCATTCGATCCAGGGCGGAATCGAAGCCGTCTACGACGACATGCGGCCGGTGCCCGGGCTCGGGACCTTCGCGCCGGTCGTGCCCGCCCGCGGCGCCATGTTCTCGTCCCGCGGCCGGCTCTCCGGTGAGGCGTCCAAGGTCGCCCCCGTTGTCACCGAGGAGGCCCTGGCCTAGTTGGACTCACGCCGCGGAGTCCCGCTCAGCCAGCTCCGACCTCGATGCCGAGGTAGCGGCTGAAGACGTCCTCGTCGGCCAGCTCGGCGGCGTCGCCGGCGAAGGAGATCCGGCCCCGGGACAGGATGTAGCCGTAGTCGGCGATGGCCAGCGCCTTGTTGACGTACTGCTCGACGAGCAGCAGCGACACGCCTTCACCGGCGACGCGCTCGAGGAAGGCGAAGATCTCGTCGACGACGATCGGCGCCAGGCCCATCGACACCTCGTCGAGGAGGATGACGCGGCCCCCGGCGATGTAGGCCCGGGCCAGCGCCAGCATCTGCTGCTGACCGCCGCTCATGGTGCCGGCCGTCTGGTCGAGACGGCCGGCCAGATCCGGAAACGCCTCCAGGGCCCGCTCCAGGCCGACGCGCTCCTCCCCCGGCGGGCTGAACAGCAGCAGGTTCTCCCGCACCGACAGCGGCGGGAACACGCCGCGCCCCTCGGGAACATGGCACACCCCCCGGCGGGCGAGGCCGTCCGGTGACAGCCCGGTGACGTCCTCGCCTTCCAGCAACACCGCGCCCGACCACGGGGACACGAGACCGGAGGCCACCCGCAGCAGCGTCGTCTTCCCCGCCCCGTTCGGGCCGAGGAGAGCGACCACCGACGAGCGGGGCACGGTGAGGTGGACGTCGCGCAGGACGGTGGCGGTGCCGTAGCCGGCGGTGACGCCGTCGAGGACCAGCATCAGCCAACCCCCCTCTCGGCCAGGCCGGCCGCCTCCATGACCGCCTCGCTGCCGAGATAGGCGGCCCGGACCACCGGGCTGGCCTTCGTCTCGGCCGGCGTCCCGTGGAAGATCAGCGCACCGAAGTCGAGGACGTAGAGCTCGTCACAGACCGTCATCACCAGCTCCATGTCGTGTTCCACCAGCAGGATCCCGATCCCCCGGTCCGACACCAGGGTCCGCAGGATGGTGCCGAACCGCTCGGACTCCGCCTTGTCGAGCCCCGACGACGGCTCGTCGAGGAGCAGCATCCGGAAGTCGCCGGCGTAGACCCGGGCCAGCTCGACGAGACGGCGCTGGCCGGTCGAAAGGGCGCCGACGACCCGGTCGGCGAGGCCGGTGATCCCACACACCTCGAGCGCCTCGGCCGTCGCGGCCTGCACCGCGGCCCATTGGCGTGGTGTGGCCACCTGCTGGCGCAACGGATTCGAGCCGGCCTGGCGGGCTTCCCGGGCCAGCGCCACGTTCTCGGCCACCGTCATCGACGTGAACAGCTCCATCCGCTGGAACGTGCGGCCGAGCCCCCGGCGGGCCCGGGCGGCCGCCCCCTTACGGGTGACGTCCTCTCCCAACAGCACGATCCGCCCGCTGGACGGGCGCAGCAGTCCGCTGCAGGCGTTGAACGTGCTGGTCTTGCCCGCGCCGTTCGGGCCGATCAGCCCGGTGAGCCGCCCGAGGGGGGCCGACAGCCCGAGCCGGTCGACCGCCACCTGCCCGCCGTAGCGAACGGTGAGATCGACCACGTCGAGCCCGGCGTCCGTTGCGCCGGTCATCGTTCCGCGCCTGCCGCGGCGGCGGCGACGTTGCGGGCCGCTACGGGGCTGCGGCGCCGCCGGACATCCGTCCGGGCGATCGCCCGGTCGAGCCGGGCGCCCAGCCGGGCGGCCAGTGTCTTCCAGTCGACGGCGCCGTCGGAGACGAGCGCGGCCAGAACGGCCGTCCCGCCGAAGAGCATTGACTGCACCTCGACCGTCACCCCCGACAGGTAGGCGGGGAACACGACCAGCAGACCGGCGGCCAGGAAGGCCGAGGTGACGAACCCGGAGAAGGCCCCGGCCACGGTCAGCGCCCCGAGGTACAGCAGCGAAGAGTACGACGTGAACGTGACGGGGCTGACCTGCCCAACCTGACTGATGAACAGGGCCCCGGCCACCCCGGCGAAGAAGGCCGAGGCCGCGAACACGATCACCCGGGTGATCGACAGGCCGAGGCCGGTGGTGATGAGCGCCGTCGGTGAATCGGCCATGCCCCGCAGGAACCGGCCCAGCCGGGCCCGGCGCAGGAGCACGAGCGCCACGCAGGTGGCGGACACGACGGCGAGGATGACGTAGTAGTAATCGGTGGCACTGCCGGCGTGGATGGGGCCGAGCTCCGGTCGCCGGGCCGAGACGCCGTTGACCTGGCTGCCGAAGAGCAACCACGACTGGAAGACGACGGTCTCCATCAGCAGGCCGAACCCGTACGTGGCCAGCGCCAGGTACAGCCCGGAGAGCCGGATGGCGGGCAGGGCCAGGATCACGCCGACCAGCCCGGTGACGACGCCGGTGGCGACGAGGCCGACCAGCCACGGATAGCCGGAGTCGAGGGTGAAGTGGCTGAACGTCGCCGCCCCCACTCCGGCGAAGGCGGCGTGGGCCAGCGAGATCTGCCCCGACACCCGGGTGAGCAGCGACAGCGACAGGAAGATGATCACGAAGATCAGGGCGGTCGAGTACACCGGAAGCCGGGTGCCGACGAGATGGGGCACGGCCAGCAGGAACGCGCCGGCCACCAGCGGGGCACCGATGAGGACGGGCCGGGGCGGACGCCGGCCGCTCTCCCGGGCGCCTTCGAACCGCCCGGCGCCCCGGGGCAGTTTGCGGCCCGGGGTCACCATCATCATGGTGATGAGGACCAGGAACGGCACGACGCCGGGGATGCCGCTCAACCCGTGGCGGGCGCTCAGATACTTCGTGGCCACCGACGCCACCACGCCGATCACCACGCCGCCGAGGTAGGTGAGGGGCAGGCTGGTGAACAGCCCGATGGCCACCGCCCCGAAGGCCTGCACGACGAGGGCACTCAGGAGCGCGGCGTTGAGCGTCAGCGTCGGGGCGATCAGGATCCCGGTGAGTGAGGCGAAGGTGCAGCCGACGATCCACGAGGCGATGCGGACCCGGGCCGGGCGGGCGCCGGTCAGCGCCAGCAGGTCGGGCGCGGCCACCACCGCCCGCATGGCCACACCGACGCGGGTGCGGCGGAGGAACACGTAGAGGCCGAGGAAGCTACCGACGCCGACCGTGACGTTGATGACCTGGGCCCAGGTGACGGTGACGCCGGTGATGCGGAAGGCGGCGGCGGTGGGCAGGAACTCCGGGAAGCTCCGCTGCGCCGATCCGTAGTGCCAGTACAGGAACCCTTGGATGAACAGCAGCAGGCCGACGGTGGCGACGATGATCGTGGCCGTGCGGGCCGCCACCAGGGACCGGGCCAGGCGCTCCATCACGAGCCCGGCTAACGGACCGAAGACCCCGACCGACACGACGGCGGCCGCCGGCCACCACCAGTGCATCGACACGTGCAGCGTGAAGAAGAGATAGGCCGCGGCGGCGGCGATCGCCCCGTGGGCGAAGTTGAAGATGCCGGAGGTGCGGTACGTCAGGGCCAGGCCGAGGCCGGCCAGCCCGTAGAGCGAGCCGCTGGCCAGGCCGATGACGACGAAGGGGACGAGCTCTCTCATGGCTCGCACACCCCGCACGGCGTGCGACCGGCCCGTTCGTGGTCGGCCCGCCCAGCCGGCTCGACGGCTTTTCCGTCCGCCAGCCGGCACCCGGGTCGGTGGTAGTGGACCATGGTGGTCGTGGCCACGAACTCCGGACGATCGTCGGGCCGGGCGCCGGGCACCGCCGCGTCGCCGGACCGTTTCTCGGCCCGTTCAGTCCGGAGTTGGGCCACCCCGGCCAGGATGAGGCCGCGCAGCTCCGCCGTCCGGCGGGCCACGGCCTGGCGGGCCGTCGCCACCCACAGGAAGCTGGCGGCGGTGACGCCGAAGGTGCCGGCCACGCCAAGAGCGCCCCACGCTGCCTGCCGGCCGACCAGCGGCGTCGACGACGATCCCACCCAGGCACTGAGCACGGCCACGGCTCCGAGGCCGCCGAGGACCAGCGCCACCCGCGACGCGAGCCCGCTATCGGCGGTCATCCCTCCGACACCCGAAGGCGCGGCCGGCGCCCGGCGGCGTCGCCCTCGTCGACCGGCCGGCTCACGGCGACGTCGGCCGACGGCGCCCGCAGGTCGATCTCCCGGAGCGTGTCGGACAGCTCGTCGAGCTTGCGCCACTCGTCGCGCAGGTCGGCGGACACCCACACGGCGGCGGCCACGACGATCAGGCACACCCCGACCAGTCCCCCCGAGATGAGGAACGGGATCTGGCGAAAGGTGAAGACGGTGCTGCTGGTCCCGAGCCAGCCGAGCAGCAGCGCCAGCCCGCCGCCGGCCAGGAGGGCGACCGCCGCCGCCCGGTCCCACTGGTTCCGCACCCACTGCAGGATCTTCATCGTTCCCCCGATCGCACCGTACGGGTCAGGAGGCGCAGGCCCACGGCGAGGGCCAGGCACAGGCCGATCCCGGCCAGGCCAGCGGCGTACAGCGAGCGGGTGTCACCGCCGTCGAGGAGGGCCCGGGTGGCGATGATGGCCACCCGGCTGTCGGCCCCCTGTGGCCCCGCAGCCACCGCCCGTCGGCCGCGCCGGGCACCAGAGGGCACCGCCCCTCCGGTTCCCGTTTGGGGCGGGTTCTCCAGATGCGGTGGCGGACTGAAGGTGAACTCGGCTGTCTCTGATTCCCCTGGCAGGACAGGCGAACCGACTGCGGCCGCCACGGGAGTCTCGCTGTTCGACGTTTCGACGTCCGGAACCGGCGACTCGGCGCCGGTCGGTGAGGCGGCATCCGCCGAGCCCGTGTCGGGGCCCGGACTTCCGCCGGTCTCCTCCACCTGTCCGGGTGGCGCGGCGGTCCCCTCGACCGACGCCGACGCCCGCCCGAGCACGTAGGTCA
>JAUZEY010000213.1 GCA_030838785.1 Actinomycetota bacterium
CGATGGCCGCGGTCACGGCCGCGGTATCGGGGCCCGTGAACTCCCCGGCGCCGTTCTTGATCTGGACCTCACCCAGCTGCCGCTCGACGGCGAAGCTGTGCTCGGCGTAGCCGATGCCACCGGACGCGGCCTTGACGGCGTTGGCCACCCCATCGGAGCCGGCCTTGCCGATCTGCCCCTTGTCGGTCGGGAACGTCTGGGTGGCGCCCGCCGTCCAGTCGCCGGCGTCGGTCTTCGCCAGGTAGTCGGTGAACACACCCGACGTCCCCGACTTGTCGGACCGCACGAAGACCTGGATCGGCAGGTTCGGCCCGGCCGAGCCGTTGTCGGCGGCGATGCCGGGGTCGTTCCAGTTGGCGATCGACCCGTTGAAGATCTTCGCCAGCGTGGTGCCCGACAGCTTCAGGGTCGTTATGTTCGGGACGTTGTACTGCACCGAAATGGCACCGGAGGTCTCCGGGATATAGACGAAGTCGCCGTACTTGTCCTTCAGCTGCTGTACCTCAGCTGCAGCGGCTGGGACATCGGAGCCGGCGAAGTCAACCGTGCCAGCGATGAGCTGGGTACGCCCCGCCCCCGAGCCGACACCCGTGTAGGCGATGCTGACGCCGGTCGACTTGTTGAAGTCGGCCTTCCACTGCTCGATCATGTTGAGCGGAAATGTTGCTCCTGCACCGGTAACTGTCACGTCTTTGTGAGTGGCGGCGAAGGCCGCTGGGGTGCCGAGAAGCAGCAGGCCCGCGAGGATTCCTGCCACCGTAGAACCACGTCTCACTTGTGCTCCTTTTTGTCTTTACTTGGCGCCCCGCCAGCGGAGTTTCGGGGCCGCAGATCTCACCATAAAGGGGGATCAAGAACGCTTACATTCGTGGCCTACATTGGCGGGTAAACAACTGCTGACATTCTTCTCGCCTATTCGCAACAAATCACCCAAATCGCCCGTGGATGTAGTCCTCGGTGCGAGGGTCGTTCGGGGCGTTGAAGATCTCCCCGGTGGGCCCGAACTCGACGATCCGGCCGGGCTCCCCCTTGTCGGCGAGGAAGAACGCCGTGTAGTCGGACACCCGGGCGGCCTGCTGCATGTTGTGGGTGACGATGACGACCGTCACCTGGGAGCTGATCTCCCGGATCGTCTCCTCGATGCGCTTGGTCGACGACGGGTCGAGCGCCGAGCACGGCTCGTCCATCAGCAGGACCCGGGGGCTGACGGCCAGAGAACGGGCGATGCACAGCCGCTGTTGCTGGCCGCCCGACAGCGCCCCGGCGGGGGCGCCGAGCCGGTCCTTCACCTCGGCCCACAGCCCGGCCTTGTTGAGGCAGCGCTCGGTCATCTCCGCCTTGTCGCGACAGGGGATGCCGGCCAGCTTCAGGCCCGACAGCACGTTCTCGCCGATGCTCATGGTCGGGAACGGGTTCGGCTTCTGGAACACCATTCCGATCCGGAGCCGCATGAGGGCGGGCCGGGAGCCGGCGCCGTAGATGTCGACTCCGTCGAGGCGGACCTCGCCGGCCATGGCGGCGGAAGGGACGAGCTCGTGCATCCGGTTGAGCGTGCGGAGGAAGGTCGACTTGCCGCAGCCCGACGGGCCGATGATCGACGTGACGCTGCCGGCCGGCATGTCCATGTCGACGCCGGCAATGATGCAGTGCTTGCCGAACCAGGCCGTCACACCGTCGGCGCGCAGCGATCCGCCACCGGACGTGGAGATCTTCGGCCCCGTCGAGAGCACTGCGGTGTCGATGCGGACGTCAGCCATGGGGATGTCGGTCATCGGAGAACCTTTCGTCCCCGGGCGGCGGCCGCCCGGGCGAGCGTGAACAGGGCGAGGACGAGGACGATCAGCACCAGGGCGCCGGCCCAGCCCCGGGCGATCTGCGTCGGGATGGCGTTGCGCACCCGCTGGAAGGCGAACAGGGGCAGAGCCGACTGCGGGCCGTGCCAGGGGTTGGTGTTGACGGCGTCAGAGCCGAAGGCGGTCATCAGCAGCGGGGCGGTCTCTCCCGCGATGCGGCTGACACCGAGCACGGTGGCGGTCACGAGGCCGCTGCGGGCGGCCGGGAGGATGATCCGCGTCGTGGTCTTCCACTCCGGCGCCCCGAGGGCCAGCGACGACTCCCGCAGGCCGTTGGGAACCAGCTTGATCACCTCTTCGGCGGTCCGGGCCACGGTGGGGAGCATGAGGACCGACAGCGCCATGGCCGCGGCCAGCCCCGAGAAGCCCTCGTGGAAGCGGACGATCCACATGGTGTAGATGAACAGACCGGCCACGATCGACGGGATGCCGCTCATGGCGTCGACCAGGACCCGGGTGACCCGGGCCAGCCGACCCCGGGACTGCGTGAGGTGGACGGCGGTCATGAGGCCGAGCGGCGTGGCCAGCAGGGTGGCCAGGCCGACCTGCTCGACCGTGCCGATGATGGCGTGCTTGGCGCCGCCGACGGTGGCCGGGTCGGCCGGCCCGACGCTCTCCAGCGTCTCGGTGAAGAACGACCTTGTGATGCCGCCGAGGCCTTTACTGACCACGTAGACGACGATGAGGACCAGCGGCACGACCGTGCACAGCCCGGCGGTGGCCACCAGCACGGTGGCGATGCGGTCCTTGGCCACCACCGGCCCGTCGGTCCTGTAGATGTCGAACGCGTCGGCGACGACGAAGCCCACGTAGGTGCACAGGGCCCAGCCGACCATGCCGCTGAGGGGCGTGATGGCGAAGATGGCGGCCATCGCCACGCCCACGAGGGCGAGGATCATCAGCGGTCGCTCGGCCAGCTCGCGCAGGTTGCGGCGGACCTTGCGGGGCTGGGGCAGAGCGGCGGCAGGAAGGGCGTTCACCGCCTCAGTCCTCCATCTTTCCCTTGCTGGTCCGGTTCACGATGATCCGGGCGACGGTGTTGACGATCAGCGTGATCACGAACAGGGCCAGGCCGGCGGCGACCAGTGCGTGACGCTGGGCCTCACCCGCCTCACCGAAGTTGTTGGCGATCAGGCCGGCCACCGACCCGCCGCCGGGGGCGAGGATCTGGGTCGTGATCTTGAAGTTGAAGGCCAGGATCAGGGCGATGGCGATGGTCTCGCCGAGCGCCCGGCCGAGGCCGAGCATGGCCGCGCCCACGATCCCGCTGCGGCCGAAGGGAAGGATGACCGAGCGGATCATCCCCCACCGGCTCCCACCCAGCGCCAGCGCCGCCTCGCAGACGCCCCGGGGCGCCTGGGACAGCACCTCCCGGGTGACCGAGGCCACGATCGGCAGGACCATGAGGCCGACGACGATGCCGGCGATGAACATCGACGAGCCGAACACCGGCCGGGTGGTGTGGAAGAACGGGATGAACCCGAGGTGGTCGGTGAGCCAGCGGCTCGTGCCCTGGAGGTGGGGCTGCAGGTAGTAGAGGCCCCACATGCCGTAGATGAGGCTGGGGACGGCGGCCAGCAGGTCGAGCAGCGCCACCAGCGGCCGGCCGAGGCGGACGGGGGCGTACTCGTTGACGAACAGCGCCGAGCCGACCGCGACCGGGAGGGCGACCACGAGGGCGATGAAGGCGATCATCGCCGTGCCGTAGATGAGGGCGGCGATCCCGAAGTGGGCGGGAGTGCCGTCGGGGTTCCACTCGAAGGTGGTGAGGAACTTGAGGCCCGACACCTTGAGGGCCGGCTCCGCCTCCAGTACGAGGAAGAGCGCCACCAGGCCGAGGATCGCCAGCACGCTCGCCGCCGCCGCGGCGGCCAGGAACCGGAAGACCTTGTCGCCCGTGGTCAGACCGGGCGTGATCACCCGGGGCTGGGGTAGCGGCCGCGCCGTTTCGACCAGAAGACCCAGATCACTCATCCCGCTGCGCTACTCCCTTGACCGCCGTGCCGGGGGCAAGGGGGAAGCATGGGCGGCCGATGTGACCCCGCTCTGGCCGCAAAGTGAAGGGATTGCTAACGGTTAGGCAAGAACGACCATCGGCGACATCGGAGAGCGGTGACGCACTCTCGCTTTCGCTTCGCGCCCTCCGTGATGGAAGGTTCTCTTTACCTGCCCGTCACCAGCGGAAAAGGCTCTAATCCTCTTCGGTGCCGAGGTCCCAATCGAGAATCAGGGCCTCACGCTCCGCGTCGCGGGCCACCCGTTCCCGGTTCCGCCGGAATTGCGGGTCGTGAGGCGGGAGGAGCTGGAGTCGTGCCAGCGCCCGCTGCCGGAACTCGTCGATCACGCCGCGGTCGCCGAAGACGCCCTGCACCTCCCAGTGGGGGGACAGCGGACCGAGGTACACGATCCGGACGTGCCCCTGCGGCGGCTGGGGCTGCTCGAGCTCTTCCTGCGAGGTGGCCATGCCGCCAGACTAATGGGCAGGCAGACTAATGGGCAGGCCTCAGCCGGCGTCGACGGGACGCTCGCCGAGCTTGACGTCGGCGTCCTTCGTCTCGTCGCCCCGCCGGTACGTCACCTTGATCTGGTCGCCGGGCTTGTGGGCGCCGACCACCGAGGTGACGTCCTCGGCCGCCTTCACCTCCTTGCCGTCGACCGAGGTGATGACGTCGCCGTTGCGCACCCCGGCCACCTCGGCCCCCGAGCCGGCGGTTACGTCGGCCACCAGTGCCCCGCTCTGGGCCTTGATGCCGAGCTGCTCGGCGATCGAGGGGGTGACCGTGAACATCTTCACGCCGAGGAACGGGCGGCTGCGGGTGGTGCCCTGGCGGAGCTCGTCGATGATCGGCTTGGCCGGTGTGATGGCGATGGAGAAGCCGATGTTCTGGGCGTCGCCGGCCACGGCGGTGTTGATGCCGACCACCTCACCGGCCGAGTTGACCAGCGGCCCGCCCGAGTTCCCCGGGTTGATGGCGGTGTCGGTCTGCAGGACGTGCTCGAGCCGGACGCCGTTCTCGGCCGTGATCGTGCGGTTCTCGGCCGACACGATCCCCCGGGTCACGGTGGGCCCGCCCTCCAGGGCGAGGGCGTTGCCGATGGCCACCACGTCGTCGCCGACCTTCAGCTGGTCCGAGTCGCCGAGGGCGGCCGTGGGCAGATCGGAGGCATCGACCTTGACCACGGCGAGATCGGTGGTCGGATCCTTCCCAAGTACGCGAGCAGGCATCTTTCGATCGTCGGCGAACACCACTTCGATGCTCTGCGCGCCCGCCACCACGTGGTTGTTCGTCACGATGACTCCGTCGGAGCCGATGACGAAGCCGGTGCCCGCGCCCTCACCGGGGACGGGCTTCAAGAAGTCGCCGAGGCTCAGCGTGCGGGTGCGGATGGAGACGACGGCCGGCTCGACCTTGGCCAGGATCTCCTGGATGTCGCCCGTCCGGGCGATCTTCGAGGTGTTGGCCGAGAACGTGACCGACCGGCCCGATGGCGACTTCCGGCCGTCCTTGACGGCCGCCACCACCAGCCCGGCCACCAGCGCCCCGACCACGGCGCCGGTGGCGGCGGCGAGGAGGAAGGGCCGCCGGCCGCCGACCGGGCGGGCCGGCGGGGCCAGATCGGGCGCGCCCCAGGCCGGTGCGCCGGGGGTTCCGACCTGCCAGGCCGGCGGAGGGGTGCCGGGCGGGCTGCTCCAGCTCGGCGCTGGCTCGGTGGGGGCCTCCACGTCGGACGAGGGGGCGGCCGACGCGCCAGCGGCGCCGTCGTCGGCGCCCGGGGCCGACTCCGCGGCCTCGGCCGCCAGGGGGTTCACCCAGGCGTCGGGGGCCGGGTTCTCCCACGGCTCCGCCGGCGGCTCCACGGCGGGGGGCGGCTCCACCGGAGGGGGCGCGGCGGGCGGGGGCGAAGCCCATGGGGACGGTTGGCCTTGGGCGGGAGCCCAGGGGGACGGGGCGGGCCCGGCCGGCTCCCACGGCGAGGACGAACCGGGACGATCCGCCGGGCCCTTCGACTCCGTAGTCTCGTCACCGGGCATGTGCTCGTCTGCCATCAATCGCCTCCCCGGACACCGGTCGACGGCCCGGCCGTCGTGTGGCTTTCCGGTGTACCCCATCCTTAGCGGGAACTACGAGTTCCCGCCCGACGTTTGAGATTGGTGCATGGATCACGACTGGATGCGCTATGCGGCCTGCCGGGATCGCTCCCCGGCACAGTTCTTCCCGTCCGACGGCGTTGGCGTCGAGGTGGCGAAGCGGACGTGCGTTGAGTGCTGCGTGCGGATGGAGTGCCTCGAGTACGCGCTGATCCACCGGATCGACCACGGTGTGTGGGGTGGCTGCTCGGAGCGTGAACGCCGTCGCATCCTGCGCCGCCGGAGGACGCTCACCGCCACCTGAACAGCGACACCACCGTCTGGGCCACCCGCCGGAGCCGGCCGGGCGGGTCGGCGTGCGGCAGATCCCGCACCGCGCCGGCCAGGTCGGACCACGGGGCGTCGGTGACCGCCGTGTAGACGACCCCGTCGCTCGCCCACACCACCGCCTCCCCCACCGAGGCGGAGTAGGCCCGCATCGTGTGGCCGGAGATCTCCACCTCCCGGCCCGGCCCGGACTCACCGGCCAGCGTGGTCTCGGCCGCACCGAGATGGCCCGGCTGCTCGAACACCGACAGGCCGTGGAGCCCGTCACTGAAGAACTGCTGGACCACCCCGCCAGCCTTGTACGCCCCCACCAGGCGGTACTCCGTCCCGATGCGACTCTTGAGCTTGAAGGGCGCCTTCAGATGCCGGGCGGGGGTGGGCTCCGAGGAGTGGGCGGCCCGGGGAGCGCTGCCGACGGACGCCGCCGAGACGCCGCCGGAATCGCTGCTCAAGGTCATGAAGGCCACGGACCGGTACGGGTCGCCCCGCGAGTCGAGCAGCTCCCGGCGCAGCAGCAGGCCGCTCTGACGGTCGACATAGAGGCGCTCCCGGAGCCGGTTCGCCCCCACCAGCTGGACCGCCACCATGTCGGTGGGGCGGCCGGCCACATCGGGCCCCGGCTCCACCGCCAGGCGGTACTTGGCCGTGGGGGACGGGCCGAGGGTGGCGACGTCGTGGCCCCACAGGCTGAGCCAGCCGTCGGTGCTGTGGACCATCCGGCGGGCGCCGGCGCCGACCACCTCGTCGCCGAAGCGGAGGACGCCGGCGGCGCTGCGGACGGGAACCTGCTCGGAGTGCTGCTCCCTCCCGTCGCGCCAGACGACGGCCACGACGCCCTGGAAGGCCTGGGTCTCGGCCGCTTCCCGGGCCCGGTCGAGGAGCTCGACCGCAGTCGAGGTGGCTTCCGGCCCGGGCAGGGCGGGAGCCGGGCGGGCGGGGACGAGTACCCCCGCCGCGGCGCAGGCCGCCAGGCAGCCGAGGGCGAGGCGGTGGGCGGCGGGGTCGGTCACAGCGGGCAGAGGGCCACGGTCAGGGTCCGAAACGGACGGGCACGGCGATCGGGGCCAGCTGGGTGAGCGGATCGCCGGTGATCGACGCCCGGGCGGCGTGGGAGTCGGCCAGCGAGGGCAGCGAGGGCGCCACCTCTGGATCACGGGGCAGCACCAGCGCCACCGCCGCGGCCACGGCCGCGGCCAGGGCCCAGACGGCCCGTCGCCGGGACGCGGCCGGTCGCGTGACCCCCGAAGGGCGGCCGAGCTCCGGGAACGGATCGGCGTCGACGAGGGACCGGGGCCTGGCGTGGACCGGCATGATCCGAATCGCCCGGCGGGCGGCGGCTACCTCGTCCAGCTCGGCCCGGCAGGCGGCGCAGCCGGCCAGGTGGGCCTCCACCTCGCGCCGGGCGGCCGGGGCCAGCTCGTCGTCGAGGTAGGCCGACAGGGTGTCGTCGAGGTGGTCGCCCCCGGTCACTGGAGGGCCGCCCGCAGGAGCCGGCGACCCCGGTGGATCCGGGACCG
>JAUZEY010000234.1 GCA_030838785.1 Actinomycetota bacterium
AGGTCTCTCACGGCCCGGCCCTCACCGGCCGTCGAGGGCTTGACCGAACAGGCCGAGCTTGACCCGGGCCAGCCCCTTCCGCCCCGCCAGCAGCCAGCCGATGTTGGCCAGCCCGGCGACCACCAGCCCGGCCACGGTGAGGGTGGTGGCGGGGATCTGGTCGTCGAGCACCGTCCGGCCGCTGGACCACACCCAACCGCCGAGGATGGCCACCGCCCCGACCGCGTTGAGGGCGACGATGATCGACACCTGGCGTCCGGTCCAGGGCGCCCCCGCGGTCACGGCCGCCGGCCGCTGGCCACAAGCATCTCCGGTGCCTCGGTCGGCTGGCCCGGCAGCTGCTTTCCTTCCGCCATCCGCTGCTCGATGCGGCGCAGCTGATGCCACTCGTCCCGCATGTCGGCCGACAGCCACAGCGTGGCCCCGGCGCCGAGGAGGAACAGGCCGCCGATCCCCCCGGACAGGAGGTAGGGGAGCTGGCGGGCGGCGAACACCTCGTCGCTGATTCCGGCCCAGCCGGCGACGAGGGCCACGACGCCGGCGACGAACACGGTGACGGCCAGGGCCCGGTCCCATTGAACCCGGAGCCAGCGGAGCACGGTCACGGCTTTCCCCCCGTAGCTGCGAACGGCCGAATAATAGAACGCTTGGCTTATTCTCCGCAAGACCCTGGTGGGATTAGAACGCCCGGCTTATTATCTGGCGATGACCCCTATGATTTGCCGATGACTACGGAGTTGAGCGGTGACCCGGGATTTTCGGGCGAGACGCTGACCCTCACCGTCGACGGGCACATCGGCGAGATCGTCCTCACCCGGCCGGACCTTTTGAACCGGTTCGACGAGGACGTGCACCACGAGTTCACCAAGGCTCTGCACCGGGTGAAGGCGACGCCCGAGGTGCGGGCGGTCGTGCTCGGGTCGACCGGCAAGGTCTTCTCGGCCGGGGGTGACTTCGACTTCATGCGCAAGGGACACGACGACCTCGGCTTCATCCTGCATCACGAACAGGTCGGTCGCGACCTGCTGCTGTCGCTGGTCGACCTCCCCCTGCCGATCGTCTCGGCCGTCCAGGGTCCGGCGATCGGCCTCGGCGCCACCATCGCCCTGGCCTGTGACTGCATCGTGGCCGCCCGGACCGCGGTGCTGGCCGACCCGCATGTCGAGGTCGGCCTGGCCGCCGGTGACGGCGGCTGTCTCGTGTGGCCCCTGGCGCTCGGCCCGGCCCGGGCGAAGCGGTTCCTGCTCACCGGCGATCGGCTCTCGGCCGAGGACGCCTACCAGTTCGGCCTCGTCACCGACCTGGTCGACACGCCCGAGGAAGCGCTGCCGGCCGCCCGGGCGCTGGCGGCGAAGATGGCGGCGCTCCCGCCGCTGGCCGTGCAGGGCACGAAGATGGCCCTGCGCAATGTCATGAAGGCCCGGGCGGCGGAGGTCGTCGACCTCGCCTTCGCCTACGAGATCCGCTCGGCCGGGTCCGACGACCTCCTCGAGGCCATCGACGCCTTCAAGGGACGGCGGCCCGGCACCTACGAGGGGCGCTGAGCCCGAATGCGAGCCTGACGATGGCCAGGATCAAGGCCGGGCCGGGCCGTCCGGCCGGTGTCGACGCCCAGGAGACGAGGGACCGGATCCTGCGGGAGGCCCGGGCCTGCTTCGCCGCCCACGGCTACGAGGGCACCAGCACCCGGATGATCGCCGAACGGGCCGGCCTCGCCACCGCCGCCCTCTACCACCATTTCGGCAAGAAGTCGGACCTCATGCTGGCCGTCCACCGGGCCCGCAACGAAGTGAGCTACGCGCCGATCCGGGCGGCCGTCGACGCCGCCCCCACCTTCGCCGGGAAGATCGAGGGCCTCTTCAACGCCATCCACGAGGCGCTGCGGGCCGACCCCGAGCAAGGGGTCTTCGCCTCGGTGGCCCGGGACGAGGCCCGCCGCCACCCCGAGCTCCGGGAGATCGGCGAGGACAAGGAGTTCGAGGAGCTGTTTGCCGAGATCATCTGCTTCGGGGTGAGAACCGGACAGATCGCGTCCAGCGACGCCGTGCAGGCCCGGGGCGCGCTGGCGTCGATGGCCTTCGGGCTGTCGATGCTGGCTCCGGATATGACGATCCAGGCCCACGCCCTCGTGGCCCGGGGCTGCGCCCGGGCGTTCACCGGTTCACTCCTCCGAACGCCGGACGGGCCGCCCGCCGCCCCGGTCACCTCCGCCGCTCCGGCGGGCTCCGTCGCCGGCACTTCCAAGGTGGGACGCCGGTGACCGATCGGGCGCCGCTGGAGCGACTGACCTTCGCGGGCCTCCTCGACCGGCAGGCCGAGACCTTCGGGGACAAGGCGTTCCTGTGGCTCGACGACCGCTGCCTCACCTTCGCCGACGCCCGGGGCCGGGCGACGGCCGCCGCCAACCAGCTGCTGGCCCTTGGGCTCGGCGCCGGTGACACGCTGGCCCTGTTCGCCGGGACCTGCACCGAGTGGGTCGACGCCTGGCTGGGAGCCCCCCAGGCCGGGGTCCGGACCGTGCCGCTCAACCTCGCCTACCGGGGGGAGTATCTCCGCAACCTCCTGGCGGAGACGAGATCGAAGGCGATCCTCACCGACCGGACGCTCCTTCCCGCCGTCCTCGCCATCGCCGCCAACCTGCCGGAGCTGCGGACGATCCTCGTCCGGGACGGGCCGCCGTCCGGGGAAGGGCAGGACGACGCGCCGACCGGGGTCGAGATGGTGTCGACCGACGTCCTGGCCGACGGGGACCGCCACCGGGTGACCGGCGCCACCCCGTTGGCCTGGAACGAGCCGGCCACCGTCATGTACACGTCGGGCACGACCGGCCCGTCGAAGGGAGCGT
>JAUZEY010000258.1 GCA_030838785.1 Actinomycetota bacterium
CGAACGCTGGCTCCTCGGACGGATGAGCGAGTCGGTGCAGATCGAATCCCTGTGGCGCTTCAACGAGAAGTATGACCCCGACTGGCGACCCCGCTACGCCGTGTTCGAGTCCACCGAAGACCTCGCCGTCGCGGCGCTGGCCGTGGCCCGAGCCGAGGGAGTCACGGAACTGCCGCTGGTCGGTCGGTTCCTGCGGCCCACCGAACGAGCGCCCCTCAGGCAGGGACGGTGAAGATCATGAACATGCCCTTGCCCGCGGCGTGGGACGGGCCGCCGCCCCGGTCCGACAGGAAGCAGGCGATGCTGTACGTCCGTCCGGGCTGGAGTGTGAGCTGGAAGGTCTCCGCCGATTTCGGGCCGATCGGTTCGGCGAAGGCGACATCGGCCGGTTCCGGGGTTCCTTCCGGTGCCGGCGCGAGGGGGTTGGCGCCGATCAGGGCCTGGAGCGCCTTGCGCCCCGCGTCGGCGTCGACCCCGGCCGGGAACTCGCCGATGGAGGCGAAGTGGGGCTGGGCCCCGTCGTTACGGAACACGAAGGTGCGGGGGCCGGCGCTGAACGGCGGCAGCTTGAAGGCGTAGTCCGAGGCCACGATGGTGCCGTCACCGCCGGGCAGAGCCGCCCCGCCGTCGCCCCTCACCGTGAGCGGGGCGTACATCCCTTTCGTGTACAGCTCCGGGGCGTTGGCGCCGGCGGGGACGAGGTTGGCGTGGAGGCTGTCGAGATCGGTGAGCGTGCAGACGATGGCGTACTTGCCGGGCGGGAGGGTGAGGCTCGTCTTGGCTTCGGTTCCCTTGTTGAGCGTGCCGATCCCGCCGTTGAAGTCGAGGAAGTCCGGAATCGGCTGTCCCCTGGTGTTGACGAAGGCGTCGAGAGCCTGGACGACCTTCGGCTGCGGCGTGTCCCCGACCTTCACGATGAGGGCCTCGTGGCGTTCCCGTCCGGCGTTCCGCACGGTGAGGTTGACGACACCGCCGGTGACCAGCCGGGGAGCGTCGAAGGCGTACTCGGTGGCCGTCACGGTGATGTCGGGGCCGGCGGGGGCGGCATCGGCGGGCGGTTCGGGCGACGGGGTGGTCGACGTGGTCGTGAGGAGATCAGGGGCCGTGACGGGGACCGTTGTCGGCGTGGTCTTGCCGTCAGCGCGGCTCTGGGCGTTGTCCTTGCCTCCGCGGCACGAACCGAGGATCAGGACGAAGCAGGCCAGCCAGACCGGCGCACGTTTCATGTCGGGGCGCATCCCTTCTCCGTCAACCCTTTTCCCCTTCTCGGTCAAAAGGGAAGAAGGTAACCCGGCGGACGGGCACCACTCGGCTCCGGCCCGACAGTTTCACACGGCGTTCTTCATTCCTCCCCGTCGTTCGGCGACGAGTTCGGCCAGCGTCGCCTGCATGTCGGTCGTGCTGAGGTCGAGCATCCACACGCCGTCACGCCAATGGCGGAAGCCCACCTTCGACCACACGCGGCCCAGGGCCTCGACGGCGCCGGCTCGATCCGCCGGCTCGTCGGAGGTCTCCTCGAACGGTGCCGGATAGCAGGCCGCGAGCTCACACCCTCGTCCCAGCCGTCCGATGGCGGCGGCGGCGGCGATCGAACCCAGCCCGCTGCCGCGTTGGTCGGGCTCCAGCCACACCCGGTCGAGCAGCAGGATGTGTCTCGTCTGCCCCGGGTCGCCGCCGGGATCGGCGGGGGAGGGCGGCCCGTCGGCGCGGGTCTCGACATCGATCCAGGTGCCGGAGGCATGGTCGGCGAGGTCGCCGATGTCCCTGCCCGGCTCCAGCGTGAACACCAGAACGTGGGCATACCCGATCTCCACCCGACCATCGCCGGTTGCGCTCCGGTCGAGGAAAACCGAGACGGTCCAGCGCTCGACCGGACGGGAGGGCGGGTCGACATCGAGCGGGATCCGCTCCTCCAGGCGATACGTCAACACCAGTGCGTCCAGAGCCCGGATCCTACCCGGTGAGGGGGAGCGGCTAGGATTTGAAATGAGAATCAGTCGCAAAGTAGGGTCCTGCTAACGGACGCTGGAGATGGACGCTGGAGATGGGTGGCGTGATGAGGATTCCTCGCTGGCGGGTCGGGCTCGGGGTGCTGGTGGCCGTTCTCGGAGGCGCGGCGTCGGGCGGGTCGGCGTCCGGGGCGGCGTCGGGAAAGGTCCCGGTCGTGGCGGCCGAGGACTTCTGGGGCAGCATCGCCCGCCAGTTGGGCGGCGAGCACGCCGACGTGACGAGCATCATCGCCGATCCCGACACCGATCCCCACGACTACGAGGCCAAACCGTCGGACGGGGCGGCGCTGGCTTCGGCCCAGGTCGCCGTCGTCAACGGGATCGGCTACGACGGCTGGGCGGACAAGCTACTGGCGGCGAACCCGTCGTCGAGCCGCAAGGTCGTCACCGTGGGCGACGTCGTCGGGATCAAGGACGGGGGGAACCCGCACCAGTGGTACTCGCCCCGCACCGTCAACGCGGTGATCGACGCCATCACCAACGCGCTCAAACAGGCCGATCCCGCCGCCGCGGCCTACTTCGACACGCAACGGCAGGCCTACCGGACGGACGGGCTGAAGCGGTACAACGACCTCCGGGCCCAGATCAAGGCGCAGTACGGCGGGACGCCGGTCGGTGCCTCGGAGAGCATCTTCGCTCCGCTGGCCGACGACCTGGGCCTGAAGCTGCTCACTCCGCAGTCGTTCCTCACGGCCGTCTCCGAAGGCAACGATCCGACCGCCGGGGACAAGTCCACCGTCGACAAGCAGATCGCCGGGAAGCAGATCAAGGCGTTCGTCTACAACTCGCAGAATTCCACGCCCGACGTGACGGCCCTGGTCGACAAGGCCAGGAAGGCCGGTATCCCCGTCGCCACGGTGACGGAGACGCTCACGCCCAGGGGCTCCACCTTCCAGGACTGGCAGGCCACTCAGCTCCAGAGCCTGGCCGACGCCCTGGCCCAGGGCACGGGCAAGGCGGCGGCGCCGCTGAGCGCCGCTCCGGCGCCGGCGTCGGCCACGACGGCCGCCGGCTCGGAGGCCAGCGCCTCGACCGGCGGTGACGTTGCCGCCGCGGCCCCCGCCGCCCCCGCCGCTCCGGCCGCTGCTCCGCTGGCCCGGACCGGAGCCTCGCGGGGCTGGCTGCTGTTGGCCGGTGCAGCCCTTCTCTTCGGTGGCGCCGGCCTGATCGCTGGCGCCCGCGCCCGGAGCAGGGCGCAGATCCGGGGCGCATGAGCCCGGCCCATCCGGAGCGCAACAGCGTCGTGGAGGCGCTCGACCCGCCGGGCCCGGGCCCCTCACCTGTCGGGGCCCCGACGGTGGTGGCGGCGGGCGTGGCGGCCCGGGCCGGCGGCCGCCTCCTGTTCGAAGGCCTCGACGCCACCGTCACCGCGGGGCAGTTCGTGGCCGTCCTCGGCCCGAACGGGGCGGGCAAGTCGACCTTCCTGCGCATGCTGCTCGGCCTGCACCCCCCGGCCGCCGGATCACTCACCGTGCTGGGCGAACGGCCGGGGCGCCGCAACCACGACATCGGATACCTCCCGCAGCGGCGGAGCTTCGACTCCTCCGTCCGCATCCGGGGCGTCGACCTCGTCCGGCTCGGCGTCGACGGGCATCGCTGGGGCACGCCGCTGCCGCTGGTGCGGCGCCTGTTCGACCGGGCCCGCTTCGAGCAGGAACAGCGCCACCTGGACGATGTGGTGGCCCGGGTCGGCGCCACCGCCTACGGGCAGCGGGCCATCGGGGAGGTCTCCGGCGGGGAGCAGCAGCGGCTGCTCATCGCCCAGGCGCTCGTCCGCCAGCCCCGGCTGCTGCTCCTCGACGAGCCCCTCGACAGCCTGGACCTGCCGAACCAGCAGGGGGTGGCGGCGCTCCTGCAGCAGATCAGCGCCGACGGCGTGACCGTCGTCATCGTCGCCCACGACGTCAATCCGATCCTCGGCTACCTCGACCAGGTGATCTACATCGTGGGCGGCCGAGCCCTGGCCGGGCCGCCGGAGACCGTCATCACCACCGAGAATCTCAGTCGGCTCTATGGCGCGCCGATCGAGGTCATCCGGACGAGCAGCGGGCAGCTGGTGGTCGTCGGCCAGCCTGACGCCGCTTCCTTCCATGCTCACTGAGGCCTGGGCCGGATCCGTGGCCGCCGCCGCCCGCCTGTCGTGGGACCTGCATCGCGACCTTCGCCTCGTGCTCCAGTACCCGTTCATGCGCAACGCCTTCGTCGCCGGCGCGGTGGCGGCGCTGATGTGCGGGGCGATCGGCTGGTTCGCCGTCCTCCGGGGCGAGACGTACGCCGCTCACACCCTGGCCAGCGTGGCCTTCCCCGGTGCGTCGGGAGCGGTGTACCTCGGCCTGGCGCCCCTCGTCGGTTACTTCGGGTTCGCCGTGGCCGGCGCCGCGCTCATCGCCTGGCTCAGCCCCCTCGGGCCCGGCGGTGGCGAACGGCACTCGGCCACCGTCGGCGCCGTGCAGGCCATGGCGCTGGCCCTGGGCTTCTGGTTCGTCAGCCTCTACCAGGGCTTCCTCTCCAGCCTCAGCGGGTTCCTGTTCGGGTCGTTCCTGGGCGTGACCCGCGACGACGTGATGGTCCTGGCGATCACCGCGCTGTTGGCCCTGGGGCTCCTGGCCATCGTCGGCCGGCCGCTGCTCTTCGCCTCGGTCGACCCCCGGGTGGCGGAAGCGGCCGGTGTGCCGGTGCGGGCCGTGTCGCTGCTCTACCTGATCCTGCTCGGCTGCGCCGTGGCCGAGGCCAGCCAGTTCACCGGTGTGCTCCTGGTTCTGGCCCTCCTGGTCGTCCCGGCCGCCACCGCCTCGGCGCTCACGGCCCGGCCGTCGGTCGGTCTCGTCCTGTCGGTGGGGCTGGCCCTGGTCACGGTGTGGGCCGGGCTGGCGGCGGCGTACTTCACCAACCGCCCGGTGGGGTTCTGGGTCACCTCCGTGGGCTTCGCCGGCTACGGGCTGGCCCGGGGGACGGCGTCCGTCCGGGGCCGGTGGACCCGGCGGGTGGTGGCCGCATGACGGTGCTGCTCGCCACCTGGGCCGGGCCGCTGTCGCAGGACTTCTTCCGGCGGGCCTTCGCCGCCGGGACGGCCGCCGCCATCGCCGCCGGTCTCGTCGGCGCCTTCCTGGTGCTGCGCAACCAGGTCTTCGCCGGTGACGCCCTCAGCCATGTCGCCTTCACCGGCGGACTCGGCGCCCTCGCCTTCGGGTTCGCCGCCCGCACCGGTGTCTTCACCGCCACCGTGGCGGTGGCGGTCCTGCTCGCCGTCCTCGGCGGGCGGGCCCGGCTCAACGACGTCGTCACCGGCGTCGTGTTCACCTGGCTCCTCGGTCTCGGCGTGCTGTTCCTGTCCGTCTTCACGTCGTCGCGCGCCACCGGCAACGGCGCAGGGGCCGTGCGCGTCCTCTTCGGGTCGATCTTCGGGATCGACCAGGCCACGGCGGCGCAGACGGGATGGATCGCCGCCGGTGTCGTCGTCGCCATGCTGGTCATCAGCCGCCCGCTGCTCTTCGCCTCGATCGACCCCGGTGTGGCCGAGGCCCGGGGCGTGCCGGTCCGGGCGTTGAACGTCGTGTTTCTCGTCGCGGCCGGCGTCATGGCCGCCCAACTGGTCCAGGTCGTCGGAGCGCTGCTGCTGCTCGGGCTGATCACCACGCCGGCGGCCACCGCCCAACGGCTCACCGCCCGGCCGTGGCGGGCCCTGGCGGCATCGGTGGCGATCGCCGTGGCCACGGTCTGGGCCGGCCTCTGGCTCAGCTACCTCCGGCCGAGCCTGCCGCCGAGTTCCAGCATCGTGGCCACCGGTTTCCTCCTGTGGCTGGCCGTGGAGCTGTCCACCCGGTTCCGCCTCCGGGCCCGTCAAACTGTTCCCGTGTAAAGGAGTCGCTCGTGTCGCTCGATGTCGCCCCCGACCTGTTGGCGTCCGCCGAACGAGGCCCGGTCGACGAAGCCGCCTTCGTCGACTGCATCCGGACGTCCCTGCCCTCGGGGAGCGCGGCATTGCCACTGGCGGAGGGCGGAGGTCGTCTACCGTCGGCGTTGTGAGTGCTCGGGGTTCCACGCTGATCGAGGAAATCGAGGAAATCGACGAAGCGGCCATCGAGCCGGGCTCCGGGCGAAGCTGGCCGACGTTGGAGCTGCTGGCCGCCGGAGGGGTCGCCGCCCTCCTCCTGCGGCCGGTGGTGGTGCGGGCCTTCGACGGTCCGGCGGCCCAGACGTGGGCGACGATGTTCGTCTCGCTCACCGTTCAGGCCCTCCCCTTCCTGGTGCTCGGCGTGCTCGTCAGCGGGGCCATCGCCGCCTTCGTTCCGGCGGGGTCCCTGGCCCGGGTGCTGCCCCGCCGGTCGGCGGTGGCGGTGCCGGTGGCCAGCCTGGCGGGCATGCTCGTCCCCGGCTGCGAGTGCAGCTCGGTGCCGGTGGCCGGCCGACTGGTGGCCGGGGGGGCGCCGGCGCCCGCCGCGCTGGCCTTCATGCTGGCGGCGCCGGCGCTCAACCCGGTGGTGCTGGTGGCCACCGCGGTGGCCTTTCCCGGCCGGCCCGAGGTCGTCGTGGCCCGGTTCCTGGCCTCGTTCCTCACCGCCGTCGTCGTCGGTCTCGGCTGGTCCCGCTTCGGCCGCCGGGCGTGGACCGAGCGGCCGATCACCGGGGCCCGAGCCTCCGCTCCAGAGGCGGCCCCCCCGACCATGCGCCGCCTGGCGGTCTTCTCCGCCACCGCCCGGCACGACTTCGGCCAGGCCGGGGGCTTCCTCGTGCTGGGAGCGGCCACCGCCGCCACCCTGCAGGTCGCCGTTCCCCGTTCCCTGCTCGACGGCCTCGGCGGTTCGGGCATCGGCGCCGTGATCACGCTCGGGCTGCTCGCCGTGCTTCTCGCCGTCTGCTCCGAGGCCGACGCCTTCGTGGCCGCCAGCCTGGTCCAGTTCTCGACCACCGCCCGGCTCGCCTTCATGGTCGTCGGGCCCGCCGTCGACGTGAAGCTCATCGCCCTCCAGGCCGGAACGTTCGGGCGTTCCTTCGCCGCCCGCTTCGCTCCGGCGACGTTCCTGGTCGCCCTCGCCTCCGCCGCGCTGGTCGGCGGAGTGCTGCTGCGATGAACGAAGAGGCCCACGCCGCCATCCTCCTCGCCCTCGGCGCCCTCGCCCTGCGCCTCGGCCTCACCGACGCCCACCTGGCCTACATCCGTCCGGCCATGGGTCCCGTCCTGGCGCTGGCCGGAGCGGTGCTGGTGGCGCTGGGCGGCGTCGTGCTCCTCGGGCCCGGGCGGGCGACCGCCCGATCCGGTCACGCCCACGATGGCCATGACCACAGCGGTGCCTCGCGCATCGCATGGTTGCTGGTGGCCCCGATCCTGGCCATCGCGGTGGTGGTCCCTCGTCCCCTCGGCGCCTTCGCCGCCAACCGGGCGGCGGCCACGCTCCTCACGCCGACCCGGGCCGACTTCGGCCCGCTGCCCGCGCCGTCGGTCCCCGGTGCGCCGGTCGACCTGTCGCTCAGAGACTTCGCCGGACGGGCCATCTACGACCACGGCCGCTCCCTGCAGGGAACGCCCGTCCGCCTCGTCGGGTTCGTGACCCCCGACGCCCGGGGCGGAGGATTCCTCCTCACCCGCTTCATCGTGACGTGCTGCGCCGCCGACGCCCGACCCCTGCGGGTCGCCATCCGGGGTGTCGCCGAACCCTGGCCTGCTCCCGACACCTGGCTCGAGGTCACCGGCATCTGGCACCCCGAGACCCGGACCGCCGAGGACCAGAGACCGCCCGTCCTCGACGCAGGCCAGGTTCGTTCCATTCCAGCCCCGGCCAATCCGTACCTCCGCTGACGCCCGGAGGCCTGATCCCCACCTGGTAGAGCGACCCACCCGGTGGCACGGCGATGAGTTTCCGGCGCGTCCGTCGTCAGAACGGTGTCAGGGCCCCGGCCGGACGCGCCGGGCCAGAAGGAGGACGAGCAGATGAGCGGAATTCGGGTCGCGGTGGGAACCCGCAAAGGGGCGTTCATCCTGACGTCGGACGGGAGCCGGACGAAGTGGGACGTCGCCGGGCCGCACTTCGGGGGTTGGGAGCTGTACCACGTGAAGGGGTCCCCGGCCGACCCCGACCGGCTCTACGCCTCCCAGTCGAGCGGGTGGTTCGGCCAGATCATCCAGCGATCCGACGACGGGGGCCGGACGTGGAACCCGGTTGGTAACGACTTCCGCTACGAGGGCGAGACCGGCACCCACCAGTGGTACGACGGCACGCCCCACCCCTGGGAATTCGCCCGGGTGTGGCATCTGGAGCCGTCGCCCACCGACCCCGACCGGGTCTACGCCGGGGTGGAGGACGCCGCCCTGTTCGTCTCCGACGACGGCGGGCAGAGCTGGAGAGAGCTGGCCGGCCTTCGGAACCACGGGACTGGTCCTATGTGGCAGCCCGGCGCGGGCGGCATGTGTCTCCACACCGTCCTCCTCGACCGCGACCGGCCCGACCGCATCATCACCGCCATCTCCGCCGCCGGCGCCTTCCGCAGCGACGACGCCGGCCGCTCCTGGCGGCCGATCAACAAGGGCCACCACTCCGAGGGCATCCCCGACCCCGACGCCGAGGTCGGCCACTGCGTCCACCACCTCGCCGCCCATCCCGCCCGGCCCGACGTGCTGTTCATGCAGAAGCACTGGGACGTCATGCGCAGCGACGACGGCGGCGACTCGTGGCGGGAGGTGAGCGGCAACCTCCCGACCGACTTCGGTTTCGTCATCGACGTCCACGCCCAGGAGCCC
>JAUZEY010000268.1 GCA_030838785.1 Actinomycetota bacterium
GTTCTTAATCGGATATCAACGGCGCTCCACGGTGGGTCGCCGGCGCGGTGGAGCCCTCCACCTCCAACCAAGGTCGTCGGATGATCGAGCGCCGAGAGCAGCGGTATGAGCGAGAACCCCTCGCCCTCGTCGAACTCCTCGTCGTCCTCGTCCTCGTCGGCATCCTCGTCTCGATCGTCGTCTTTGCCGTCGGCAGCGTGTGACCGAGAAGGGTTCCTCTCCCGCCGGCAGGGCCGGATCGGCACCGGAGGTACCGGTTCCGGATCAGCCCGGCAGGATGTCGGTGACCGCCACCGTCACTCCGTCGAGCCCGCCGGGGGTGAGCGAGTCGCCCGCCACGGCCTGGCGGACGTCGGCGTAACCGCCGGGGCCGGGCCCGGTGAAGACGTGGACGCAGCCCTCGCTCACGTCGACCACCCATGCCTCACCGACGTCGGCGGCGCCGTAGAGCCTGGCCTTCACGTCCCGGTCCCAGGCCGAGCGCCTGGCGCATCCACCCTTCGGCGAGACGGGCGACGACCTCCGGCTCGAGACCCTCCACGCCTGGCTGCGCCCCGCCGCCGGACACGAGCCCGTCGACTGAACCGCGGCGGGTCTTGTTCGGGCTCGGGCGCAGCAACGCCCGACGAGAAGACCCGGCTGCCCCGACGGCACTAGTTCGAAAGGACCACGCCGGAAATGATCCCCGTGGCTGCAACGCCAGCGGCGGCTGGAGCGATGACGGGAGTGAGATGCGACTGACCCGACTTGACGACCGCACCGCCGACCGGCTCCTGGCCGGGGCGGTGACGTCCGAGGATGCCCCTCCCGGCTACGCCGGAGTGGCGCGGTTCCTCCAGGCGGCCCGGCCCCGGCCGGCCGCGGGGGAGCTGGCCCGAGAGGCGGCCACGGTGGCGACGATGACGGCCGCGCTGCTCGCACACACCGCGTCTGTTTCTCAATCCCGGAGAAAGCACATGATCTCGAAGATCCTGACCGCCAAGGCCGCCGCGGCCGCAGCCGCCGTCCTCCTCAGCGCCGGCACCGCCGGCGCCGCCACCGGGACCCTGCCCGGCGCCGCCCAGGGAGTCGCCTCGGACATGCTGGCCAAGGTCCATATCTCGGTCCCCGGCCCCAACGGCCACAGCAACGGCCACTCCGACACCCGGGGCACGTCGGCCGATCACCCCGCCGAGGACACCACGTCGGCCGATCAGCCCGGCGATGAGGCCTCCACCGCGCCCGGCGGCCCCGACGGCCACGCCGACTTCGGATTGTGCACGGCCAAGGCCGCCATGGCGGAGCACTCCCAGGCCACCGTCTTCCCCTCGGACGCCACGTGCGCCGCCGTGACCCACCCCGGAAAGCCCTCCGACCCGGGCAGCCAGGGCGACGCCCACAAGCCCTCCGACCCGGGCAGCCAGGGCCACGCCAACAAGCCCTCCGACCCGGGCAGCCAGGCCGGAACCAACAAGCCCTCCGACCCGGGCAGCGATGGTGACGCCCACAAGCCGTCCACCCCGGCGGGCCCGCCGGCATCGACCCCCGCGTCGGACACCGCGCCGGTGAGCACCCCCAACGGGGGTTCGGCGGCCACGAGTGATTCCGGTGACGGTGCCGCCCCGGGCACCACCACCGCTTCGGATCACGACGGCGGGGCCAGCTCCACCGGTTCCACGGCCAGCTCGTCCGGTTCGGGCAACACCTCCGACCGCAGCCGTCCGTAAGCCGCCCCCTCGGTTCATCGCCCAGCGGGAGGGGGACCCACCCCTCCCGCTTCGCGTTGCCGCATCCGGGCGGCTCGAACAGCGCCGCACCCTGCGCTCCCTTTCACGGGCACCCCGGTCCGTGACACCGCCCTCTTCGCCGCCGGGCTCACCCTCCTCGGCCGGAGGCGGGGCCGGAAGGCGGTCCGGCCCACGGGTGGTAACGTCCCATTGGTTACGGGATGTGCCCGTGACGGCGGCGCCGCTCTAGACCCTGGTCGCGCATTCATCTTTGAATGACCCAGGACGTCGGGCGCGCATCGGTCACCCGGCCCAGGGTCTCGATCCCAGGGAGATTCGAGCGATGCGTATTTCGGCGCGCGTGGCGCTGGTCCTGGCTGTCGCCGTGGCCGCACTGTCGACAGGGCCGGCCCTCGCCGACGCCCCTGCCGAGCCAGGGCGCGACTTCGGGATTGGCCATCGGCCGGTCTGTCCGCCGGCCCCGACCGGGGCCGCCCGCTGCCACTCCGACGTCGTGACCGACAGCGGCGGCGGGCCGCGGGCGACGACGAGCTTTATGAGCGGGTACACCCCGGCGGAGCTGGTCGACGCCTACAACCTCACGTCCGGCGCAGTCGGCCAGACGGTGGCGATCGTGGACGCGTACGACAATCCGAGCGCTGAGTCCGACCTGGCGGTGTACCGCTCCCAGTTCGGCTTGCCGGCCTGCACCACGGCCAATCTCTGCTTCCGCAAGGTCAACCAGGGGGGCGGAGGCACCGTCCCGAAGAGCGACGTCGGCTGGGGTCAGGAGATCGCCCTCGACCTCGACATGGTGTCGGCCGTCTGCCCGGACTGCAAGGTCCTCCTCGTCGAGGCGAACTCCAACTCGTTCGCCGATCTGGCGGCGGCCGTCGACCGGTCGGTCACGATGGGCGCCACTGCCATCTCCAACAGCTACGGCGGCAAGGAGTTCAGCACCGAGGCGACGTGGGAGAGCCACTACCACCATGACGGCATCGCCATCACCGTGAGCTCCGGCGACAACGGCTACGGCGTCGAGTTCCCGGCCGCCCTGCCGTACGTCACGGCCGTCGGCGGCACCCGGCTGAGCCGCTCGACCACCGGCGGCCGGGGCTGGTCCGAGACGGTCTGGGACGGGGCCGGGAGCGGATGCTCGGCCTACATCGCCAAGCCCGCCTGGCAGCATGACCTCGGCTGCTCCCGGCGGACCGTGGCCGACGTGGCCGCCGTGGCCGATCCCGCCACCGGGGTGGCCGTCTACGACAGCTTCGGCTCCACCGGCGGGGCCAACTGGCTCGTCTTCGGGGGCACCAGCGTGGCCGCACCCGTCATCGCCGCCGTCTACGCCGTCGCCGGCACCACGCTCCCGGCGGCGAGGGCATCCTCCTCGTACATCACCCCCACTCCCACCTCGCTCTTCGACGTGACCTCGGGCAGCAACGGTCGCTGCTCGACCCGCCGGACCGCCAACCTCGCCTACCTCTGCACCGGGGAGTCCGCCTACGACGGCCCGACCGGCAACGGCACCCCGAACGGGACCGGTGCCTTCTGAGGACGGCTTCCGCCGTTCGTCCCCCAGCCCCCACGGCCCCCGAATGGCGCCGCCGCTCAGGTGACGCCACGAGCTTTTCGTCTCTTTCTCCTCTTGGAGGTCTTCAGCGATGATGCATCCCCGCCACCGGCGTTCTGCCGTCGTCCTCGTCTCACTCCTGGCCCTCGTCGGTACACCGCTGACGCAGCGGGTCTCCGCCGGGGCCGCCGTCGCCGACTCCAAGGTGTCGATCACCGATCCGGCCAATGACACCCGGGAGGACAGCGGCGACCCCAACGTCGAAGACGCGGTCGTCGCCAACCGGCCCTATGCCGACATCCGCCAAGCCTTCGTCCGGTTCCAGAACGGCAACATCACCTTCTCGGAGTTCCTGGAGGCGTACATCGACCTGCTCGAGCACAACTACCTCTACTGGGTCATGGGGCCCCCGGGATTCACCGCTCAGTCCGCCGGTCCCCGCTCGGCTTCGGCGTCCGGGGGCCAGTTCTGGGTGCAGCTCAAGAAGGGGGCGAACGGCCTCGGCGAGGTGGCCGTCTACACCGGCGACCCGACGAAGTCCGCCCTCACGCCGATCAAGTGCGAGGGGACCGGCGCCGGGATCGACCTCGTCGCCCACAGCTACACCGCGTCGCTCCCGGCCAGTTGCGTCGGGTCCCCCAGCTCCTTCGCCTGGGCGGCCTGGAGCCAGATGCAGCCTCCCGACAACCCGAGTGGGAAGTTCGTGTGGGACGCCGCTCCCGATTACCCGGCCTCCGCCAAAGCGGTGACCCCGGCCACCGTGACCGGGTACTGGGCTGGGGGATCGGACGGCAAGGTCTACAACTTCGGTGACGCGCCCGCCATGGGCTCGCCCCAGGCGGCGACCCCCACGGTCGACGTCGAGGCTTCACGGTTCGGCAAGGGCTACTGGACGCTCGACGAGAAGGGCGTCGTCTCCGCCTTCGGGCCCGTCCTCTACGGCAGCCTGGCGCCCGCTGACCTCAAGGCTGGCGAGAAGGCCACCAGCCTTTCGGGCACCCCCACCGGTTCCGGCTACTGGGTCTTCACCAACAAGGGCCGCGTCTTCGCCTTCGGCGATGCCGCCAAATCGATCGGCGACGTGTCGACGCTGAAGCTCAACGGGGACATCCTCGACTCGGCGGCGACACCGTCCGGCAAGGGCTACTACATGGTCGGCTCCGACGGCGGGGTCTTCTCCCTCGGCGACGCCAACTTCGAGGGCTCCATGGGCGGCAAACCCCTGAACGGCCCGGTCCAGTCGATCGTCCCCGACCCCGACGGCCAGGGCTACTGGCTGGTCGCCAACGACGGCGGCATCTTCAGCTTCAAGGCCCTGTTCCACGGCTCCATGGGCGACAAAAAGCTGAACAAGCCGATGACGGGCATGGTGCCGTACGGTGACGCCTACCTGATGGTGGCCGAGGACGGCGGCGTCTTCAACTTCAGCAACCAGCCCTTCTCCGGTTCGCTCGGCGACAAGCCGCCGGCCACCCCCATCGTGGCCATCACCGCCCTCACCTGACCGACCCGACGCCGCGTCCGCCGCGGCGGCGTGTCCCCGATGCGAGGGCCCGGGCCACCGCCCGGGCCCTCCGACATCGGTGAGAGGCGAACGGGGTCGAAGGGCCTACGGGTGTCAACTCCGGTAGGCTGGGCGTTTGCCCCGCACGTCGCCAAGGGCCCGCGCCGTGGTTGCGTGGGTTGATCCGAAAGGGGGCAGCGACATGGTTCGCGTGCTCATCTGTGACGACGATGCCGTCATCCGGACGTTCCTTCGGGCGGTCCTCGAGGACGGGGGTGCGGCCGTCGAGGAAGCGACGGACGGCGACGAGTGTGTGGAGGCGATCCGCCGGTCTCTGCCCGACCTGCTGATCCTCGATTTCATGATGCCGAAGCGGGACGGGATCTCGGCCCTGGCCGAGATCGCGCCGGAGTTCCCCGATCTCCCCGTCCTCATGGTCAGCGCCTACCTGGAGGACGTCAGGGACGTCGCCGAGGCGTTGGGCGCACGGTGCATCCTGAAGAGTGACTTCCTGGCGGACGCGGCCGAGCTGCTGGCGGAGTACGCCGGGCTCGAACCGGCGAACGGCGTCGAGCTGGTGTAGCCGGCACCGAATCGGCCCGGCGGCGTCAGGGACTCGCTACCCGCCCTCGACGGGGACCGGCCCGGTGGTGGGCGCCGGCGGGGTGGTGGGGGGCGGGTCGGCGGCGGTCGGGACCGCTGCCGCCTGGTAGGCGGCCACCGCCTTTTCGAAGCCCTTCCCGTGGTGCGGGGCAGTGAGATCGGGCGGCTCCATACCGGCCCGCCGCGAAGGGTGGTTGATCCATTGGCGGAGGGCCGCGACACCGTTGCGGTGCGAGCCGGCCGCGGCGGCGGGGCCATGGTCCTTGGGTTCGACCGGTTCCGTCGCCGGGAGCTCAGCGCCGGGGCTGGTCGCCGTCGCCGGGGCCGGTTCCGTGGCCGCCGGGTCGGCGGCGGGGGGCGTGGCGGACGGAGGGCGGGAGTTGGCTGCGGGGAAGGGCGGCCCGTGCGTTGCCGAGACGTTCATGGCGCGCTGATCGGCCGCCGGGCCGGGGATATGAGTCCTGGCTTCAGGGGAGGGGTGCGGCGGTCTCGTCAGACCAGGAAGACGGTGACGGGGGTTCCGATGTGGCCGGAGATGCGTCGGACGTCCGCCTCGTCACTGGTGAGGACGGTGTGGGGGCCCGGAGTGGTGGCCAGCAGGGAGCCGAGGTGGGCGTCGGCGACGGACACGCCGAGGGCGGTGACGACATCGGCGGCCCGGTCGGCCGCGGGCCGGTCGAGCGGGCTGTCGGAGGCCCGGAGGCGGTTGATGGCCGCGGACTGACGGGCCCGGCGGTCCCAGCCGGCCTCGACCCGTACGGCGGTGGGAACGACGAGCTGGACGGTGCCGGCCCGGCGCAGGTTTCGGGCCGCGGTCGCTTCCACTGCCGCGAGAACCCGACGGTGGTGGTGATGGGCCACGTCGACGAGCGCCTGGATGGCCTCGTTGTCGAGGACGACGGTCCGGGGGGCGGCCCTCACGCTGCGGCGGCGGCGAGGGCGGCGGCGTAGAGCAGGACGTCGTCGGGGTCCGGGTCGTCCTTGACGGAGTGGATCTCCTCCGCGGCCCGGCGGATCAACTCCGGCCGGTGGGCCAGCGGGTTCCCATCGAGCTCCGCCGCCGCCAGAGCCACCTCGGCCAGGCCGGGCCGGGCCTCGGGGTGGGCCCGGTAGTGGGCGTCGAGCACGGCCCGCTGGGCGAACGCCTCGAGCACGTCGCGCAGACCACGGACGGTCAGCTCCGTCGTCGATGATGCCAGGCCCATTCCAGCCGCCACCGCGGCGGCGTCGCGCAACCGCACCGGCAGTCGCACCGAGGTGTTGACGGTGTCCTCCCCGACCCCGTCGAGCAGGTCGAGCAGGCGCCTCAAGCGGCGGTCCATAGCGAAACTGTACCACGCACCGTACCGCAGCACAGCCCCGCTACCTGGCCCCACCATCGGCCGGTGGGCCGGGCAAGTAAGCGATTAAAAGGCGCCGGCGCCGTTGGGCGTCCCCAGGCCGGTGGGCCCGTCGTAGCCCGTACCCGCCTTGCAGAGGTAGGTGACGGTGCAGGTGCCGTTAAAGCCGGAGACCACGTCGAACAGCGCCGCGGAGTGGGCGTAGGGCAAGGAAGCGTCGGAGATGTTGGCGCTGCGGGCGTTGCCGGCCAGGGCGTAGACCGACGCCACGA
>JAUZEY010000281.1 GCA_030838785.1 Actinomycetota bacterium
CCGGTCGGGGTCAAGCGGCAGATGATCGACTGGTGGGGGCCGATCCTCCTCGAGTACTACAGCGCCAGCGAGGGCGGCCGGACGATGATCACCAGCCCGGAGTGGCTGGCCCGCCCCGGCTCCGTCGGCCGCCACTGGCGGGGCGGACGGGTCTGGATCCTCGACGACCGGGACGAGCCCTGCCCGCCCGGCGTCGTGGGCCGGGTCTTCTTCGACGCCCCGCCGGAGGCGAACCGCTTCCGCTACCTCGGCGACCCGGCCAGGACCGCCGCCGCCTACGACCGGACCGGCACCCGGTTCAGCGTCGGCGACGTCGGCCGACTCGACGAGGACGGCTACCTCTTCCTCACCGACCGCGACGGCGACCTCATCATCAGCGGTGGCGTCAACATCTACCCCCGGGAGGCGGAGGACGTCCTCCTCGAACATCCGGCCGTGGCCGACGCCGCCATGGTCGGCCTGGCCGACCCCGACCTGGGGCAGCGGGCGGTGGCCGTCGTCGTCCCCGCCCCCGGCGTCGAGCCCGACCCGGCGCTGGCCGAGGTTCTCCTGGCCCACTGCCGGGCCCACCTGGCCCGCTACAAATGCCCCCGCGAGCTGCGGTTCCAGAGGGAGGTACCGCGCTCCGAGGCCGGGAAGATCGTCAAACGGGACCTGCGTGCGGCGCTTGAATCAGCCGACGGTAAGCGAACACTTCCCAGAAGTCCCATTGATCCCGTCATAGGACGCTCTTAACCCCGTTTCCCTTTTTGTCGGGCCCGGCCCGGGGGTCGGGGGTCGGGGGTGTCCCCGCGACAACGGCGGCGTGAGCCGCTCGGGAGGTGAGGTGTGACGTGGGCATCCTCGGCGAGACCTACATCCCCCTGCTGACGCAGGACGAGGCGTGGCGCACGGTCGACGGCGGCGAGTTCGTCCTCGAATCCATGCCGTCCGACCATCGGGCCGCCGTCCTCGACCTCCTGGAGCGGATCGCCCCGGTGATCTACGCCGAATGGGTCAACGACCTGCTCCTCGGGGCGTCCGACCCCGAGCTCCGGGCCGAGTTCGGCCTCGGCGACCCCGATCCGCTGACGGGCCACTACTCCCGGTCCGAGGTGCTGGCCTGGCTCGAGTCCCAGCCCCTCGTCCGCCGCCTCCGCAAGCTCCGCCGGCACGAATGCGGGTGGACGCCCCGGATCCTCGACCTCCTGGGCCAGGTCGACGTCTGGCGGGAGGACAGCGGCGAGGTCATCCCCATCGCTCTGATGGGCCCCGTCGACCGGGCCCGGGTGCTCCGCTCCCTCGACGAGCAGGCGCCCGCCCTGTTCGCCGAGTGGCTGGTCGAGGCCACCCCGGCCGAGGTGGCCGAGTGCGGCGTCGTCCTCGACGACCACGGCGAGCTCGGGAGCGCGATCGACCCCCACGCCTGGATCGCCGCCCGGCCGCTGGTCCGACTGCTCCGCCAGGTCCGGGCCGCCTGATTTCACGGCTCCGGGCACGTCGGCCTCCGCTGACGTGCCACGCTGGAGGGCCGTGGCCGCTCCGTTCCATCCGCCGAACGCCTCCGCCGGCGGCGCCGACCGCGATCCGGCCCGGGTCGAGGCTGAGATCGCCGACGCCCCGGCCTTCCGGGAGAGCGTCGAGCGCCTTGCCGCCGAGCAGGGTCGGCTGGTCGCCGAGGTCGACCGCGAGGCCCGGGCGGCCCTCGGCGAGATGGTGGCCGTCCAGAGCGAACTGGCCCTCGACGTCCTCGACCGGGTGGCCCGCTTCGCCCTCCGGGCCTACGAGATCGAGGTCGACACCGACGCCCTCGACGGCCTCCGGGCCCTCAACCGGAGTCACGCACTCGTGTTCCTTCCCAGTCACAAGTCGTACCTCGACCCCTTCATCCTCCGGGGGGCGCTGGGCCGGGCCGGGCTGCCTGTCAACCACGTCCTCGGCGGGGTCAACGTGTCGTTCTGGCCCATGGGGCCCATCCTGCGCCGCAGCGGCGTCGTCTTCATCCGCCGGACCATCAAGGACGACGCCGCCTACAAGCTGGCCCTGCGCTCCTACCTCGGGTACCTGGTCGAGCGGCGCTACAACCTCGAGTGGTACCTCGAGGGTGGCCGGTCCCGCACCGGGAAGCTCCGCCCGCCTCGCCTCGGCGTCCTGTCCTACCTGGTGGACGCCTTCCGGGAGCGGGGTGTCGATGACGTGTACCTCGTGCCGGTGTCGATCGCCTACGACCAGCTGGCCGAGGTGGCGGCCATGGCCGCCGAGGAGCACGGCGCCGGAAAGAAGGCGGAGAGCCTGGCCTGGATGCTGCGCTACTTGCGCTCCCAGGGCCAGCGGCTGGGGAAGGCCTACGTCAACTTCGCCGAGCCCATCTCGCTGCGCCAGGTGCGGACGGAGGGGAACGTCGCCCCGGACAAGCTTCTCGTCGGGAAGATCGCCTTCGAGGTGCTCCACCGCATCAACCGCGTCACGCCGGTGACACCGACGTCGCTGCTGACCCTGGCCCTCCTGGGGCTCGGCGACCGGGCCCTGACCCAGAGCGAGATCCGCTCCGTCCTCGACCCGCTCCTCGACTACGTCGCCGTCCGGAAGCTGCCCC